>JAKITK010000081.1 GCA_021648125.1 Lysobacterales bacterium | reverse complement strand
ATGCGGAAATTAATGGGAGGGGTTGACCAATATGAACACTTGAGTTAAAAATAGACTTCGGAATGCGTTGAGAAATTAGGTGTTCAAATAAAACCGGAATCAGTGTTCAAATTAACCGGAATATGCAGGTTAGGCCTTTCTACACTAAAGGCCTGCACACTAGGCTCACTGTTATGTGTTTTAACGAGAGAGCTTTGATTTTGATAAAACACAAGGTAAAGAATTAGAGACACAATAGATATACCAACAGCAGCGCATACAACCAGTTTAAAAGAAGTTTTTTCATTGGTAGAAGCCATTAATGCAGACCCTGCAGTTGTTTATTAATCTGTACTTAAATTCTCATGTTGCGGCGCTGTCCCGTGGGCCCCCTGTGTCAATATAGTTATCAATGATTTTAGGTCACTCCATTGCCTTAAGCTTAAATGCCTTAGTACCCAACAGTAACAGAACGGCTATAACACCTACAACCAAGCCCACCCAAGGGGCGAAAAATACCAAGAAGAATGCTGTGAGTAGCATGATGCTCCTTTCTACCTGACCCTTTGGCATAGATAAGGCCACATAGGCACAGGCGAAGCCAGTTAAAATAAGCGTAAGCACAAGTGCAATGGGCATGAATGGTTTTAAGAAAGTCACCACGGGTAATAAGAACAATAAAAAAGGAAGACCGTATAAGTAGTAGGCGCTGAGCCCGCCTACAAGCGTTTCCATTTTATCCTTGCCCTCTGCCCATCTCTTGACAACCACCACATGTACGCCCGTCCATAAGCACCCTTGTGTTGGGAAGAAAGGTGCTATAACGCCCATGACTGCATTTCTGATAGCAACAACAATGTGGGAGCGGCTTGTATCAATGTCTAGCTTGTCATCTGGGCGCGATTTCTCAGCCTCTTTAATAATGGCAATACCGGTTAGCAAGTCTCCAAAAACAATGGTATAGGTGATTATGGTGAGCGGGATTGCTTCAATGAAAAAGGACAGCGGTGGCCAGCCAATGTAAAAAGGCGACACTTTACTCATCAGGTCACCAACTGGCGGCACCAGCAGCCCCCACTGGATATCAAATGTTATCTCCTCCAGATAAGTCCCGACAACCCCCGCAATGATGAAGCCTGGCAATAATCCAAGGCTTGCCACTATGGCTAGGCTTTTATACTTTAATTTCAGGGCTTGAAAAGGAATAGAAAAAGAAACAATAAGGCATGTAATCAGCGCCAATGTCATGGAAACCGGCATTGCTTCGATAGTTTCAAAATCATCCACAAAAACTCGTTTAAAAGCAGATAAGGCCGCCCCCAGTATAATCCCGGCTTTTATCGCCGTGGGTATATGCAAAATGAGCTTCTTACCTAGCCCTGTAATGCCGAGAAAAAACATAAGGCCTGCAAGATTAAGGGACAAAGCCGTCATCATTTGAAAGCGTTCGACCGGTGTATCATAACCACCCAATACAAATGCCAGCGCCAATGGCAGCGCAGGGGTCACCCAGCCTGGTGCGAAGGGCTCTCCAAAGAGAACCACATGGGAAGAAATTAAGATAGTGTGAAAAATGGAAATGGTGATAGCTTCTTCAAATGTCAGCCCAAATGCAGCAATCAAGAGCGGTGTTAATGCGAGTCCTGTAGATGCCGCAACCACTACTCCTTGCGCTAATTCTGGCCATTCGAGCCGCATATGAAGGAAGGGTAACCTAGCCGTAAAAGGCCCCCACTTAAAGCCTTTTGATGACGCAGGTGTATTCTTTCTATTGTTTTTCATACCCAATTCCCATTCTCGTTGTGTTTTTAATATTATATATTTAACAGAAGTATACCCAATTGTAGTGGTATAGTTATTTTGGACTCATTGAGAAGAAGCATTAAATGATGTGGGGACAGTAGCAATTCGTTTATTAAAAGTAGTTAGAATAGGATGATTCGATGAAGAACAAGAAACCTGCCGGGGTTGTAATGGTTGCAATTTATAGCGCATTTAGTGGTGTTATTACTTTGTTTAGTGGCTTCCTAATGCTTATGGCCAGTGTCATGCCAGAATTGCCATTATGGATCACCGTAATAGGCTTGGTATTTACGGTCTTTGGGGTGGTTCTTTTGGCAGCGACATACGGCCTATGGACATTGCAGGCTTGGGGTTGGAGTTTTGCGCGCTGGCTATACATTATTGCTATTCCGCTCGGAGTAATTTCTATATTCCCTATTTACCCCGATTCTGAAATGACTAGTGCAAATACTATACTGCAAGTCTTTGGCATAGTGCTAGCTCTGGTAATTGTTCGTTATTTATCCACAGCCAAAGTGCGTGAACTATATGGCATTGGGAATTAAATAGAAATTTGTAGTATATTAATTGGGCCTGCTAATTAGGCCAATAAATTAGGTTTAGGCCTCAAGTATTACAGACACAAGGGAACTACGATGAAACCTAACATTTTGACGATGACACTAGGCTTTACTTTGCTTGCTTCAGCTAACATGGTGGCGAAGGAGTTGGAAACTGTTTTATCGTTGCCTAATAATCAAGAGAAACATTACTGGCTTAGTGTGAAGAAAGTTGCGCCAAACTATCCATCGCGAGCGTCGAGTAAAGGCAAAATGGGTTGTGCGACAGTTCTGTATATTATCGAGCCTGATGGCACAACCAGTAATCATCGGGTAATAGTCGGTTATCCAAAGCGGCTCTTTGATCGTTCCTCAGTACAGGCTGCGAAACAGTTTTTGTATGAGCCATCCGAGAAAAATGTGACGCGAGAAGCTGTATTTACAATCAATACATTTACTTATGAGCTTTCCGACGGTCACATGAGCTCTAATGATGATAAAAGGAAAATCCTGTCAGACAAATGTACTGATGCAGCCAATAAAATATTGGCGGAAGAGCCTGAGAGTGGATGATTGGGGGAGTTTCAGTCAGTCCCCAATTATTAGTCATGTAAAAAAGGGAGGTTTGAGAGTCTAGTGGGTATAGGGTTTTATATAATGATTGCCGCAACGATGGTAGTGTTTCGGATCGCGGAAGCCGACAAAAAGCGAGCTTGGGTCTGGGCAGGTACTAATCTCATTGTATCGATGTTTATCGGAAAGTTTTATGGGCTAAGTATTCCAGTGGTTGGAATTGCGTTTATAACCACTTTTTTCCTTATGTTCTTATCAAATGTGTTTTTTCCAAAGAAAATGGATTAACAGAGTTCGCGCCAGTGTAGTGTGTTCGTCATATAGAAAATATGATAAAGCCTTTATCTTAATTATCTGGCTCTTCCCCTGATCGAGTGGGTAGGCACAGTTAAAAATGAGACAAATCATCCTTGACAGGCGGAATACACGCCAGATACTCGGTAGCCATGAAGGGATTGGGGCAGTCTGATTAGAATCCTGTGGATGCCCATTACTTATGCGGCCTGCAGATGATTTCCAGTATCCATAAGAGACCCCAATCCCTTATGCCGACCATCTTTTGGCGTGTATTCCGCCTGTCAAGGACGGAGCCGCTTCGCGGTGATTTATTTTGCCTACCCACTCGATCAGGGGAAGAGCCAATTATCTTAGTGCCACTCTGGTGTGCTCTCTACCCAACAGTTTGCGATAAAAGTTAACGAGGCAGTAGTAAAAAAACATATGAAAATATTAATAACAGGAAGTAGCGGGCATTTAGGCGAAGCATTGGTTCGCACACTAAAGGCTTTGCAGTTTCAAGTTGTTGGTGTTGATATTAAACCATCAAAATTTACCGATATTGTAGGTTCAATAGCCGATAGAGAAACAGTCAAAACTGCGCTGCATGAAGTTGATGTGGTTATGCATACAGCTACCTTGCACAAACCGCATGTAGTGACCCACAGCAAGCAAGATTTTATCGATACCAATGTAACAGGAACCTTAAATTTACTCGAAGAATCAAAGCTTCAAAATGTTAAGTCATTTATATTTACCAGTACTACCAGTACCTTTGGAGATAGCCTGCGTCCAGCCAAAAATCAACCAACTATTTGGGTGAATGAAGACCTCGCCTCACAAGCTAAAAACATCTATGGTGTGACAAAAACCGCAGCAGAGAACTTATGCCAATTATTTCACCGTAACCATCAGTTACCTTGTGTGGTGCTCAAAACATCGCGTTTCTTCCCTGAGATTGATGATGATAAGAGCATGAGAGAAAGTTATGTAGATGCCAATATTAAGGCCAATGAATTCCTCTATCGCCGGGTGGATGTTGCTGATATTGTTGAGGCGCATATTCTTGCTATGGAAAAAGCACCAGACATCGGTTATGGAAAATATATTATTAGTGCTAGTTCTCCTTTTTCTAAATCGGACTTAATGGATTTGCAATTAAATGCGCCACAAGTAGTAACAAAATATTTTCCTGATTTTGAAGAAATATATAGCGCCAACAATTGGCAAATGTTTCCCACTATAGGGCGGGTGTATGTCAATACCAAAGCAAAGGATGAATTGGGGTGGAATCCCCAATATGATTTTCAGCATATACTTAACAGCCTTAAATCAGGCGATGATTACCGCAGTCAATTGACACGATTAATTCAATCCAAAGGTTATCATGGTGATATTACTTATACCGAAGGACCTTATCCGGTTGAATGAAAGTGGTGGTTAAGGTGAGTGTTGGGCTCATTCGAGTTTACTGTGAATTGTTTCCCATAATGCGGCCTACATCAACTAAGCCCCCACACATACCTAGCTCTGTTGAACACCGCGTTGATGCACTTTGACAAATACGCTAAATTTATAGCTGTGAACCACACATGCTACTAGAAACTAAGAGATATTTATGACCAATGCCAGCTTGAGTTTGCCTTCTAAGAATAATGATACTTATGAAGGATTAGCCGTTACGGAGGGTTGTCTCAAAATAAATGACAACTCGCTTGTTTTTGAATATCCTGAATTCAGGTTGGTCAATAAACGTTGGGATCCTTTTTATACTACCGCTCACACTCTGCTGTTTGAGGTGGACAAGCAAGAGTTTGATCTTAGTCGCTTTGGTTTTGAAGCCAAGGTTCATTTGTCCAAACGATTTCTTATCTTTGTTTACTTGGAGTAAATCATTCGCTGGAAAGGAGTCCTAATAGAATGAAATTATTTATTTTACTATTGCTGTTTAGCAACTTAGTTCATAGTGCCGACTACAATATTGGCCCGGAATATGCATTGAAGAATATTGCTGATGCCCCTTGGGCAACACTCGCTGCGGGCGATACTGTTTATATTCATTGGCGTGCTACGCCCTATAGAGAAAAGTGGGTGATAAACCGTGTGGGCACTGTCAGCCAACCAATTTCAATTATCGGAGTAAGCAACGAATTCGGACAACAACCGGTAGTTGATGGCAATAATGCGGTAACAGTTGCTGGTTTGAATTATTGGAATGAGGCGCGCGGAGTCATAAAAATTGGTGGCTCAAATACTCCAGCCGATGGCTTGCCACAACATATTATTATTGAAAACCTGGAGATTCGCTCTGCGCGCCCAGCCTATCAGTTCACCGATGATAATAGCAATACTGCTACCTATTCAAATAACGCAGCAAGCTTATTTGTAGAGAAAGCAGAAAATTTGACCATCCGTAATCTCACCCTGAGAGATTCAGGCAATGGGCTATTTATAGGTGCGAATGGGGGCCTGACTAAAAACATACTGATTGAAGGTAATCATATTTTTGACAATGGCATTGATGGCAGAATTTTTGAGCACAACGCCTACACAGCGGCTATTAACATCACATACCAATACAACCGCTTTGGGCCATTAAGAAGTGGCGCTCTAGGCAATAATTTAAAAGATCGTTCCGCCGGTCTGGTGGTTCGATATAACTGGATAGAAAGTGGTAATCGCCAGCTAGACCTGGTTGATGCTGAGGACTCATCGGTTTTGGTCAATCACCCTGCCTATGCTGAAACATTTGTCTACGGAAATATCTTAATTGAACCGAACGGTGCAGGAAATTCACAGATTATTCATTATGGCGGCGATAGTGGAACCTTCAATGACTACCGCAAGGGTGATTTGTATCTGTTCAATAATACAATTATATCCACCCGTTCAGGGACTACAACATTGCTGCGTTTGTCTAGTAATGATGAAACTGCACATGTTTTTAATAACATTATATTTAATACCGCAAGCGGCAGCTCTATGGCCATGATTGACGGCAGTGGCAGCTTAAACCTCAACAATAACTGGTTAAAATCCGGCTGGCGTGACTGTCACTGTTCACCAGCGGGTACGGTAAATGACAATGGCAATAATATCGAAGCAAGCGATCCGTTGTTTCTTGATTTTGGTAATCAAGGGTTTACTTTACAGAGCACATCAGCCGCTAGAAATTCAGCCGGGATACTAATGCCAGCCGTTTTGCCAGCACATCAGATATTCCAACAATACCTACAGCATCAAAATGTTGAACTACGTCCGGTCGATGGTTCGCTGGATATGGGTGCTTTTGAATTCTTTGATGATAGCAACCCGGAGCTGCTCTTCCTAGATGGCTTCGAACTCTAAGCGGGGGCTATTTGGTAAGCTGCACCGATAAACAATGAAAATTAAAAGCTGAGTCTAAACTGTCCCCTAATACGGCTCAAGGCGGTAGTAGATTGAGTAAATAGGGTAGTACTTAAAACCTTGCTTTCCTAGCTCCCGAGCCGGTCACCATTTTAATCTGATGGTTTTCAGCACATGGCTTTGGAGGTCTTTGGGAATGCCAAGTTCGGTACTGAGATTTTCCCAGCTAGAAAACATATCAGCTGTTTGCTCCAAAATACGCTTCTCACGGGAGCGTGGAAGACCCGCATAATCAGCCAGGTGTTTGATATCTACCAGCGTGAAGTCAGAAGTTTTATCGTTGATACTTAGCTGATGAAAGCGAGTAAATTTACTCCCCTCAGCGTGGCATAAATCATAAGCAGGAGACAAATCCCAGCGTCCTTTTCTATCCATCATAAACGAGAAATTCTTAACATGGTCATCCTGGTTGCAGCCAACAAGGTTAAAGATAGTGCGTCGGAATTGCTCTTCAATTGCGGCTTGTGACATCTTTAGTTGTTTCATGGTCATGAAGATTTGTTCGTAGGAATATAAGCCGCTTTCGAAATAATCAAAATGGGTTAGGGCTGCGAGAGTTTGTACAAAATTTTTGGAGCCATCCTTGTTCCTATCAAACCTTTTAGTCATAAAATGATTGCGGCCGTTTTCGGAGAAAATTCGGCTTTCCATCATCTTAATTCCACACTTTTTAGCCATCAGATAATAGCTGTATTCAAGCAGGCCATACCCTTGCGGATCGCTAATACCCCAGTCGCCGTTAAACTCCACACCGTCGAATTTAATTAACCAGTGCTCAAAGCCCGGTAACAAATTAAGCTGTCCTGAGCGTACTTGTTTGTTCTCGGGGTTAAAAGCGATGACGGCTTTGGCGCGAGCGCCGCCAGCGGAAGTACCAACACTCAAGATATCAAGCAAGGCCTCATCGCCTCCAGCCGCAGATAATTTCGTATCGAGTATATCTTGATTAGCAAAGGCTATAGATGCCAGTTCAGTTAGATCTTTGATCTCCAGGTGCTTGTCCGCAGTTATCGTTACCGGGGTAGAGGGTTCAAACTCTAGTGCGCCCATTCCCCTTTTGCCGACATAACACAAGCGATCGACGGCATTAAAGTCTTCTGGTTGACGCCCGCTTCGGGCTAACCACACATTAATCAGTTTTTGCCCATACCTATCAGGCAGGCTATCGGTAATAAACCCAGGCAGCCCATGAAATGAACGCGGTTGCAGATCTTGGAACTGATAAATATAGTGTGCCTTTAATGGCATCATCAGTGGTGCGGGTTCAATCTGGTGCTCGACAAAATCCGGATCGTACTCAAAGCGCGCAAACCGCTCTGTTCTCTCCATTGAGATGTAGCCAATATTTGTTCCCCATAGCTTTGCTGTGGCTATTGTCATCAGTCTTCGTCACCCCAGATGGAGCTAGAGGCGGCAGCGTCTTTTTTCTTTCCGCGTTTTTTGGCTGAGATCACTTCAGCCATTGGTGATGTGTAGATTTCCGGCAAAAGGGTATCAATGCTGGCAATCATCTGCAGAGACTTCATTAGCTTCAACCAGGTTTCCATCTGAGTGTCACGGCCTGCCTCCAGGCGCCTAAGAGTGGCAACACCGATCCCGGCATCTTGGGCCAGTTGAGACTGTGAGTATCCCCGTTGCTTTCGAATCCGGGCAAGTCGTGTGCCTAATTCTTTCAGAATCTCTTTTTCTGGAGTTAAGTATTGAATTTTCATAATATCGTTGTATATTAAAACGAGCCTCATTGAGGGGTCGCAGTCATAAATGATAGTAGGAGATATTAAACAGGCGTTATAATTCTATACTTAGAATTGCATAAACAATATCATATATGATATGAAATATCAATTTAATAGTTAAAAGCAATCATAAATGATCTGTGTTAGCATTAAGCGTGGAAGTCGTGAGCTGGATTAGATAAGCTAAGACTTGTGCTAAAAAACTAGGTCAATTTGTGCTTCAGAGGCCAGACTGAGAAAACAAAGCCAACAACCATCAGTGCGAGCAGAACTGAATTCATTATCACTGCGGTGGATGCATCACCGGTACGTTCAATAGCATAAATGTTAAGTAAAACCCGCCGACCGGCAAACTCAAATAACAACCAAACATAGATTAACGGAATCATCGCTCGATAGCGTATCAATGCAAGTACGCCAATAAGCGCGATAGACAAGTGAAGAAGGCCAAGCAAAGCCGTAGATGTAGTTGCCACTTGAAGAGCTGCGGCGGGATAAGCAGACATATCTATACCATCAGTACTATTTGCCGCAGCGGGTATTAGCATCGACCCAATCGCGATCATAAGCTTAAATAACAATACCGGTATAAGCAGCCAGAAGCCTAGCCAGTGCCCATTAAATTTATTGTCAATTGTTTGGGGAAATATCTTGTTAAACATCTCAATTCTTCTTATATTTACCAATTTGTATGTGTAAGTATCATAGCTGGGTAGGATATATATGGCTAGGGGAAATAGGATGCATAGCAAATAGCCCTACATTGGGGGTGTAGTTCTATCTATAGAGTGAGCCTGTTTTTTGTAGGCTTGTTAAGTAAGTTTGGTTATGTAAATGTTTTATTCGCAAAAATAATTTTATAAGTAGGACCAAGAGGCTTGAATTTCCTATGTTTACCAGGCTTGGGATGTGCTATCGCATGAGGGTATTTACACATTGCCGACAGACAATAGCGTGGGTGAATTTACCTAATCAATCGAGGGCAGGTTGTTGGTCAGTATCATGCTGACAAACCCCCTTGTTCCGCTCAATTAATCTAACCGGTGAGTCAATACACTCACCAGCCTGTCAGCAATCTTCAACTTTTGCTCGTGGCAATAACGGGAATCAGGCTAAAAGGCGTCTGTCCCCGGGGCACCCTCGTGGCAATAACGGGAATCAGGCTAAAAGGCGTCTGTCCCCGGGGCACCTCAAAGGCGTCTGTCCCCGGGGCACCTCAAAGGCGTCTGTCCCCGGGGCGCTGTCCCCGGGGCGCTGCATGACCGTCACTATCATCATTATGGGTTGCATCTCATCCTTGGTGACAACCTTGTGGGGAGGCGGGCGATATTGCTGGTGCATGTTGTGTTGTTGCCTGATAGGTAGTCTCCACCCCAGGTTATGCCTGTGTCGTTAAGTAATACCATCGGCTACTCCATCCCATTTTTGAATATTAAATCCTCTTGCTCTGTACTTGTGATGGGTTCTACTCGGAGGTCGTCCCAGTATTTGTTGCCGCTGTCGTTGCCTTCGATGACGCTCCAGATGCCGATGGTGCCCATGGTCAGGCGGCTGCCGGTGTCTTCGCAGTCGGCTTGCCAACTGGCGGGCTCTGCGCTGCCTTCAGCCCAAACTTTGGCGCGTACAGCAGTGCGGTCGCCCATATCTTCGGCTTGGATGGTGAAGCGGTACCAGGTATTGGCGGCCGGGGTTACGCCGGTGTTGGAGGTGCCGGTGCATTCGATGCCGGTGCCGTGTGGGGAGATATAAAAGGCGCTGTTGCCTTCTCGACGCAGGCGGTAGTAGCGGTCGCTGTTGGGGTAGTCGGAGAAGAAGGTCAGACCGATGGTGTCACTGGCGCCGCTGATGCGTAAGCGGCCGGTGTATTGGTAGTTGCTCCAGCCGTCGTTGCCCAGTCCCACATAGTGTGAGTGAATGTTGGTGGCGCTGGTTTCGGTGGTGCCAAAAACGCTCTGCCCACCAATGCTCATAATGCTGAACAGGCTGTCGTCATTGACCATGCTGTTGTTGGCGGCACTGTCGTACCAGTCCGTGGGGCTGCTGCCCACACTGTCACTGCCGAAGGTGGTTTGCAGGCTGGCGTTGCCGCTGCCAATGGCGCGCACGGTGACGGTGGTCGAGCTGATGGTGGTGCCGCCTCCGCCGGTGCATGTCAGGGTGTAAGTACCGGTACTGCCCGGGCTCACACTTTCGCTACCGGACATCGTTTTGCTGCCAGACCAGGCACCAGAGGCGGTACAACTGGCGGCATTGCTTACAGACCAAGTCAGTGTACTGCTATCGCCCACAATAATCGACGCGGGTGAAGCGCCCAGGTTAACGATGGGGCTGGCGATGGTGATGGTCACCGAGCGTGTCGTTGTGCCCTGTGCGTCGGCGCAGCTCAGCGTATAAGTGCTGGTGCTGGCTGGGCTAACACTGAGGTTGCCGGTCAGTGCCTGAGTGCCGCTCCACGCCCCCGATGCGGTGCAGCTTGTGGCATTGCTCGCGGACCAGATCAGGTTGGTGCTCGCGCCAGGGGCAATGGTGGATGAGCTGGCGGAAAAACTGACGGTGGGGGTGTTGTTGCCGCCACCCGATGTTAATTTGTAGAAAAACACATTTGTGTTAGTGTGGTTAACTAGGACAAAAGCATTTTTGGAGGGGATGTAACGGAACCGCCCATAGGTGCCAAAAGACTGGCGTGCTGACGGCGAAACACTATTG
>JAKITK010000080.1 GCA_021648125.1 Lysobacterales bacterium | reverse complement strand
TCATCTTCGGTCTCGGTGTAGCAATACTCACGCTTACCATTCGCCTGTGGGGAGGCTACCCTGACGGCGTGGCTTTCGCTGTCTTGCTGATGAATATGTTTGCCCCTTTGATTGACCGCTACACCCGCCCGCGGGCCTACGGTAAACCACGATGACTGAGGGCCTGAAAAAACGCCCCGGAAAAACGCTGCCACTGATAGTCAAAGCGAGCTTAACGCTGGCCATTATCACCTTTATTGGAGTGGCCCTGCTGGCTGGCACCTGGGAATTGACCGAAGAAAAAATCGCTGAACAGCGCCGCAAAGCCGTGCTCACCGGCCTTAATCAAATTCTCCCGGCTGAGAGTTATGACAATGAACTTCAAGACGATACACTGATCATCAATGCCCAGGGATTTTTCAAACACCCGAAAGCCGTTGTGGTTTTTCGCGCGCGTAAGCTAGGCCAACCCGTTGCTGTGATCCTGCAATTGACCACTGGTGAGGGTTACAATGGCGATATTACCTTACTTGTTGGCATATACAGCAACGGAAAAATTGCCGGTGTGCGAGTTACTCAACAACGAGAAACACCCGGCCTCGGTGATGCAATTGATAGCCGCCGCAGCGATTGGGCACTGGGTTTCAAACAGCGCGCTTTGGGTGATCCCATCGCCAGTCAATGGACAGTGAAACGCAATGGTGGCGATTTTGATCAATTTACCGGAGCCACCATTTCACCGCGAGCGGTGATTAAGGCCGTTCGTCGTGCCTTGGAGTATGAACGCAATAACCGTAAAACCCTGTACCATAAAATTCCCACTACAGAGCAACAGGACCAAAGTAACAAGGAGCCATCTGCACAATGAACTCAACAGCAGTTAGTTCCAGTCAAGCCATAGCCGACAAACCCACCGCCTGGGGTGAAGTCTTTGCTAATGGTGTCTGGCATAATAATGCTGGCTTTATTCAATTGCTAGGACTATGTCCCCTACTCGCGGTATCCAGCACTATGGTTAATGCTCTTGGCCTGGGACTGGCAACCATGCTGACATTAATTCTTTGTAATTTGCTGGTATCACTGCTGCGGAATGTTTTACGCCCGGAAATCCGTATTCCGTTATTTGTTCTAATTATTGCATCAGTTGTGACCGTCATTGAGCTGGTTATGGAGGCTTGGTTTCATGAACTATTTATTATCCTGGGTATCTTTATACCCCTGATTGTGACTAATTGTGCCATTATCGGACGGGCGGAAGCCTTTGCTTCGCGTAACCGACCACTGGTTGCCGCCTGGGATGGATTTGCCACCGGCCTCGGATTTGCCATAGCCTTGTTGGTGCTGGGCACCCTGCGCGAATTACTCGGTCACGGCACCCTGATGCAAGATGCACATCTACTCTTCGGTGAGTTTGGAGATTACCTCAGTGTAGTTGTTATTCCGGAGTATGGTGGTTTTTTGCTGGCTATTTTACCGCCGGGTGCGTTTATAATGCTGGGCCTGCTGGTAGCTGCAGTCAACTCACTCAATGCTCGAAACAAAAACCAAGAGCAATTCACTCAAGCCGATACAGGGTTGATCACCGACACATGAACCGGGATAAACGCACAGAAATTTTCAGTCGCTGGCAGTATATCGACCCCAAACCTACCACCGAATTAAACTACAACAGTCCATTCGAGTTATTAATAGCGGTTATTCTTTCAGCTCAAGCCACAGATATTGGTGTCAACAAAGCTACCCGTCGTCTTTTCCCTGTAGCCAATACCCCGGAAAGCATTTTCGCTTTAGGCGTGGATGGCCTAAAAGCCTATATCCGTACCATTGGCCTGTTTAACACCAAAGCCGCTAATATCATTAAAACCTGTAACATTCTGATTCAGCGAGATAATTCTCGAGTACCAAACGACAGAGAATTATTAGAATCCCTGCCGGGTGTGGGTCGAAAAACTGCCAATGTGGTGCTTAACACTGCCTTTGGTCAGCCAACCATCGCCGTAGACACCCATATTTTCAGGGTTTCCAACCGAACCGCAATCGCTAAGGGAAAAACCCCACTGGAAGTTGAAAAACGCCTGCTCAGGCTGGTTCCAGATGAGTTTATACTCGACGCGCATCATTGGCTGATATTGCACGGGCGTTATATCTGTAAGGCGCGCAAACCGAATTGCCCAGAATGTATTATTCGTGATTTATGTGAGTATAAAACTAAAACCGAATAATGCTTTGCAGGCAAGCGAAGAAAGCTACAAAGCGTCTCTATTAAAAGCTCAGTGAACTTTAAGAGCAAAAAGGCATCAAAAACTTGAAACCATGATAATTTACTACCTTTACAAGAAAAAACCTCTTGATTACAACACTGCTTCCGTCCGAACAAATTATGGACTGAATTTTTTTGAAATATTTTGAAATACCTTGGGCCATTTGCAGGTCTAGAGAAATAAGATTGTAAATAATGTAACAATCCATACCATTCTGACAGTGAAATATTGTTAATGTTCAGGATTTTAGATGTTATTCCTGTTAGTATGAAAACAGTCATGTATTTGACTATTACTAAAAAAGGCGCCCAGCGCTTAAACCCTCAGGGCAAATGCCCATGATCACGGAGCTATCAATGAAAAATCAAATGAAATTGAAAACTGTAACTATCGCTATCGGTGCTATTGTAGGAACTGTTGGTATGGCAAGCGTTGCCACTGCGGCTGATAATCCTTTTATGGCTGATACCATGGATGCTGGCTATATGCTTGCTGGTGGTGATAAGGATAAGGCTAAAGAAGGTAAATGTGGTGAAGGCAAATGTGGCGGCGACAAAGCTAAAAAAGCCGATAAAGAAGGCAAGTGTGGTGAAGGCAAATGCGGCGGCGACAAAGCTGGAAAAGCCGATAAAGCCGATAAAGAAGGCAAATGTGGCGAAGGTAAATGTGGTGGCGACAAAGCTAAAAAAGCCGATAAAGAAGGTAAATCTGACGAAGCTCACAAAGCTGGAAAAGCCGATAAAGAAGGTCAATGTGGCGAAGCTCACAAAGCTGACAACGATGGTAAATGCGGTGGCTCAATCTAAACCAGATTGAATCTCTGTAATGAATAGATACCAGACACTGCATGGTGCTGGTCTCGGTCTCCGACGGGCCCTACTGGGCCCGTTTGAGAACCAAGATCTCAGCCCAGTTTCCTTCATGGAGGTGGCCCCAGAGAACTGGATAAATGTGGGTGGGTGGCGTGGAAAAGCATTCGCCGAATACGCCGAAAAACGACCCATGATTTTACATGGCCTGTCTCTGTCTATCGGCGGCCCCGCACCTTTAGATGAAACTTTTCTAGCTAAAGTTCGTCAATTTATGCGCCTGCATAAAGTTCCGCTGTATAGCGAACACTTGAGCTACTGTACTGACAATGGGCATTTATACGACTTGATGCCAATACCATTTACCGAAGAGGCTGTACACTATGTAGCCGCACGAATTCGCCGTACTCAGGATATTATTGAGCAACGCCTGGTGATTGAAAATGTATCCTACTACGCCGCCCCCGGACAGGAGATGTCCGAAATAGCCTTCATTAACGCCGTGCTCGAAGAAGCAGACTGCGATCTACTGCTAGATGTTAATAATGTCTATGTAAACAGCATTAACCACCACTATGACCCCATCGCCTTTTTACAGGCCCTGCCGGGAGAGCGCATTGCCTACGGCCATATTGCCGGGCATTACAATCAAGCTGAAGACTTGATTATTGATACCCATGGCGCGGCCGTGATCAACAATGTTTGGGACTTGCTTGGGCTAGCGTATAAAGCTTTTGGCGTGTTTCCAACTTTGCTGGAACGGGACTTCAATTTCCCGCCTGTAGCTGAACTGCTTGCAGAAGTTGAGCAGATTGTAAGTATTCAAAACCAATGGCAGAAAAGCGATGAGCACAAACTCAAGTCTGCCTAAGATAAGTCAAAAAACGGGTTACGATCCCCATCTACCAACAAAAATGGGCCAATTGCAACAGCGGTTTGCCGCCCATATTCGTGACCCAGAACAACATGCCGCACCGGGGGAAATTGAAGACCGCCGTATGGGCATTTACCGGCAACTCTTTTACAACAATATTGAAGGATTTATTTCTACCGGCTTTCCGGTGATTCGCAAACTGTTCAACGAGCAGGACTGGCACCAACTAGTGCGGCGTTTCTTCAGTAACTATCGCTGCCATACACCACTTTTTCCGGAAATACCACGCGAATTTATTCGTTTTCTTGAACAGAATCAAACCTGCAAAGACAAACCTTTTCTGCTTGAACTTGCCCATTACGAATGGGTGGAGATGGCACTGGAGTTAGATAACAGCACACTGGATATGGACAAAATTGATAGTAATGGTGATCTGCTAGAAGGCCAGCCGGTACTTTCACCGCAAGCCTGGCTACTACATTACCAATGGCCTGTGCATAAAATCAGCCCGGACTATCAACCGACAAATCAACCGCAGAGCCCCACCTTTATTTTGATTAATAGAAGTCCCTCGGAAAAAATTGAATTTACCCATTTAAACCAGGTCAGTGCCCGTCTTCTGGAATTACTCAATGAAGAAAATAACGCTAGCGGTATAAGCTGTCTGCAGCAAATTGCCACAGAACTGGGGCGCGAGAATGACCCCTTAGTGTTACAAGCCGGTAAAGATTTACTTCAGGATTTCCGACAACAGCAAATCATCCTGGGTACATACGCTGCCAGTCAAACCGACAGAGAATCTAAATGAATATTATAAAAACATATGACGACTTGACCGCCAGACTCAAAGCCAGTGGCGATTACATCTGGCCATTAGCACTTCGCCTAATTATGTTCTGGGAGTTTTGGGAAGCTGGGATTGGCAAATATCGCGGCGATAACTGGTTTGCTGGTATCCCCTGGGCCGACTGGCAAATGGGATTCCCCTGGCCCTTCAATATACTACCCGCTGATATCAACTGGATGCTGGCTACCTGGGGAGAGTTAATATTTTCGGTGTTAATTCTTCTGGGTCTATTTACAAGGTTTGCTGCTTTTTCACTATTAGTTATCACTGTTGTGGCAACCGCCGCTGTCCATTGGCCGGCCGAGTGGAACAGCTTGGCGGAATTGTGGAGTGGCTATGTTATCACCGCTGAAAACGCCGGTAATTTCAAGCTGCCACTGTTATTTGTGCTCTTATTACTGCCGCTGATATTTCACGGCGGAGGTAAAATTAGTCTGGACTTCGTGCTCTTGGGAAACCGACGCAGAAGTCAGCGTGATACTACAACCGGTGATCTTGCGGCGCTGGCAGCTGGGCTACTGGTGCTCGGCGTCGCCACCATATTCCTACTGCCTGTAGTTGGTTACGCCTTCCTCGGACTGGCATTGTTAACTGCATTGGCGCATGTTTTTATTGGCTAGCAACCAGTATTAGCTAATACTTGTTAAACGGCACCGAATAGGTGGCTAATTCTAGTTGGCTTTTAACCCACAGACAGTCACTTGTTATGCGTTTATTTTGCCAACCTTATTTCTGTAAGAGTTAAATGCTTATGTGAACTGTAGACAGGTTGTTTTTCATTACCTCTGATTAAAAATGCATCTATTTCTACAGAAATTAAAGCTGATATTGGAAAAATTTCCAGAATACCGAACTCACCGAGTTTGGCTGAAAGAAGTGCGGTTTTACCCCAGGCTATGGACAAGAAACTAAAGTCTTGATCTCGGAAGTCACCATCAATATATAATTTAACCCCGCGTGTCCATGAATTAACGACTTTTACTTTATGACCTTTGACTGTGAATTCGAACTCTTTTCTCATTTTAAAACTCCAATCTAAAAACATATAACTACCAGATAGCTTCCAGCTCAAACCCAGCCTCGCGGATACCAGCAATCAAGCCAGCATTGCCGGGCAAGTGCAAGGCACCAACTGCGATAAAGATACCACCTTGGCGCAGCAGTGGCAATGCCCGCCTGAGCATAACCGCATTGCGTTTATCAATTCCCTGAACCTGGAACCAGTCCGCCAGTTGCGGTTCCATTTCAGCCATTTGCACACGCGACATTTCAGCAAGCGCATTCAAGTCGCGACCCAGCCAGAGATCTACCATTTCCAGATTTTGGGTTTGCATATCAGCAAATTCAGCAACCACTTGCTGCAGCATCAAAATTTGATTTTTCTCATCCAACGCCTGTAAAAACCCGACTTGCTCATCAAGGGTTTCAAGTGCGGTTATGGTTGCCCCGCCGGCGGCTGCTCGCAACGACAAACTAAAATCAAGGAACATTCCGGTCTCCGGCACCGGTACACTCAATGTCATTGCTGCCGCCCAAACCTTAAGTGATTGAGCTTCGCTGGTCGGCACGCCATAATCAACTAAGCGTGCGGCCACCTGCAAATAAAGTTCTTTGCCAATTTTATCTTCCAGCAAGCTACCATCCTGATAGCGCATGGCTTGCATTAACTTTCCAATAGTCGGCAGATTTGGCACCAGCTCCATGGCAAAAATGGGTGATGTTTTGAGTGCATCGAGTAAGACCTGTGGAAATTCCAACACCCGTGCATCTTCACTGTGAATGGTGCCAAATAGATAACCGGCATCTCCCTCTGCCGAGGTAATTTTCCAGAGCAGTCCTTTGGCAACTTGCGCAGAGGGTGTTTCTGGCTTCTCACTGGCTATTGCTGCCAGTGGTAGCTGCAGCAAAGCCACACTAAAAAACAGTAATATCAGCAATCTCTGAGAAATATTTCGTATTTTGGCAAAATTCAACATATAAACTACAACTTTTAAGTTATCATCTCTTATTCCAGTCCAATTGTATCAATTCTTTAGCATGTCAATAACAACAACTGCCATCGTCGAGCGTTTTCGTGGTTTTCTACCGGTTGTGGTAGATGTAGAAACCGGCGGCTTTAATTCCCAAACCGATGCCCTGCTTGAAATTGCAGCCACTATTTTGCGTCTGGATGAAAACGGTATGCTTTACCCTGCTGCCACTTATTCATCCCATGTTGAGCCTTTTGAGGGTGCCAACATAGAGCAGGCAGCACTAGATATAACTGGGATTCAACTTGACCATCCCTTTCGTATGGCACTGGATGAAAAAGAGGCCTTAAAAAAAATCTTTCAACCTATCCGCGAAGAATTAAAGCTCACCCGCTGTACCCGCGCCATACTGGTGGGTCACAACCCGTCTTTCGACCTTGGTTTTGTCAGGGCAGCGGTTGAGCGTACCCGACTTAAACGCAATCCTTTTCATGCCTTCAGTACTTTCGATACTGCCACCTTAGCAGGGCTTGCCTATGGACAAACCGTATTAGCACGAGCGATAAAGGCCGCAAATATTGAGTGGCAAGAAGGTGAGGCGCATTCGGCCATTTATGATACTGAACGCACAGCTGATCTATTTTGCACAATTATTAACCGTTGGAGCACCCTAAGCAAGCTTGAACAAAGCATTACTAATCAAGACTAACCTAAAAAACAGAAAAAAACTATGTCTGAATACCTGATGAATACATACGCCCGACTGCCGGTCGCTTTTAGCCACGGTAAAGGCTGTTGGCTCTGGGATACCGAGGGCCGGAAATACCTCGATGCCGTTAGTGGTCTTGGGGTCACATCCCTCGGTCATGCCCATCCAGAGGTCACGGCAGTTATCGCCGATCAAGCAGGACGCCTACTACACACCGCAAACCTCGCTGAAATCCCCTGGCAGAACACACTCGCTGAGAAGCTTTGTAAAGTCAGCTTTATGGACAAAGCTTTTATAGCCAATACCGGTGCTGAAGCTGTGGAGTGTGCACTTAAAATTGCCCGTCTTATCGGTCATCAGCAAGGCTATAAACAGCCACTGGTTGCTGTTACCAGCGGGGCTTTCCACGGTCGAACCTTAGCCACAATCAGCGCTACAGACAACATAAAAATACAACGGGGCTTTGAACCTCTGGTAGCTGGCTTTGTTCATCTTCCTTATGCAGATAGTAGCGCTTTCGAACAAGCCATCAGCGACAATCCTGAATTGGTGGCGATTCTGCTCGAACCTATTCAGGGCGAAACCGGTGTAGTTGTACCACCAGCTGGGTACTTCAAGAAACTGCGCGAACTCTGTGATCAGCATAATATTTTACTGATTTGTGATGAAATCCAAGCTGGTCTGAACCGTACCGGAAAATGGTTTGCCCACCAGCATGAGGCGATTGTTCCAGATATCATTACCGTTGCCAAAGCCCTTGCCAATGGTATTCCTATTGGCGCTTGCCTCGCCCGTGGTAATGCCGCAACAGCATTTAACCCAGGCAATCACGGCTCGACTTTCGGCGGCAACCCGCTGGCTTGCCGCACCGCCTGTAGCGTTATAGATATTATGCAGCGCGATAGCATTGGCGAGAATGCCAAAACTATAGGCGACTGGATGCAACAGCAATTTAGGCAACAGCTCGCCAATGACCCCAAGGTAGTGGACATTCGCGGGCGTGGTTTAATGCTGGCAATTGAACTTGACCTTAACGCCATCCCAGTACGCGATGCAGCGCTGGCAGAAGGTGTGCTGATTAATGTCACCCATGAAACTATCATCCGCTTGCTGCCACCGTTGATACTCAATCAAGCGGAAGCAGAAAAGCTCGTGGAAACGATTACCCGGCTTATCATTAAACTACGCTAAGAGACTAGTCAACTAAGGCGGCCTGTGTCTCCGGAGTACCCGTGGCATAGTGTACATCAATGACCCGAGCGATCTCATAACGGCTCATTCCATCAGCGAACAACCGAATGGTCTGCTCCCGATTGTGTTGTTGCACTTCGGTGCTGCGCTTTCTGGCATCTGTTCTAAACATGCTCCCGGTTATAACATCTTGGGTATTTGAAAGCTAGGTTAATAATACCCATGTCGGGCGTACACAAGCAAATCAACTTCGCGTGTTTCATACGCTGGACGCGCAAAGAGCCACGCGCCAGTAATTTAAATCGTTAGCTTTCAAGCCGGCTCATGCCCACTGGTTATAATTACAAACACGCAAAGCTTTCAATTTATTTAATGTGAAAACAATGCGTATTTCTACCTGATCTTGGGTATTTTAAAACTACCAGTTACTGATTAACCGCCGCAATGGCTTCTATTTCAATTTTCACGCGTGGATCAAATAATGCTGATACTTCAACCGCTGAGCTTGCGGGAATTTTTCCGTTATAAATCTCATATAAAGTTTCTCTCACCGTGCTTAACTGCGTTATATCACTCACAAATAGCGTCACTTTGATTAATCGATTTAGGCCTGAATTCTCATTTTCCAGCAAAATTTCAAGTTGTTTAAAAATTTCCTTTGTTTGAAAGGCTATATTTTTGTCTATCGCATCAGTACCAAAAGCGGTTAAACCTGAGGTGTAAATTTGATTATTAAAGGTCACAGAGTGTGTATAGGGGCCGACCGGTTCACCTAATTCTGTATGATTATTTCGAGTGATATTCATAGTGTGTGCTGCCTGTATGCATGTTGAAAATAATAATAATAATAGAATCGCTGGATGTCTTTTAAGCATCAGATTAGTGCTATTAATGGCGTAATTTGGCTCACGGAAACTAAGTTGTGACTAAAAAACGCTTGGGTATGTGGTAACTCTAGATGCGCATCTAAAGAGGCTTGGTCTTTAAACTGCTCGTATAAAATAAAGGTATCAAGCTGTTGTTCATGTTGATAAAAAGTAAAAAATTCACAGCCCAGCTCTGTTCGCGTCTGATCTTGCAGTTCTTTAAGCTGTTCAATTAAAAATGCTAACTTATCGCTTTTCTTGAGTGTCAATGTCGCTATTTTAGTGGTCATAATAATAATGCCCTGTTGATTAGTGTGTTGTTAAACCGCCGTCTATATTGACAATACTGCCTGTCATCCACGAAGCCATGGGCGAACTTATAAATAGCGCTAAATTAGCGATATCCTCTGTATTACCTATCCGGTTTAATGGGTAAAGCTGTGATATTTTTTCATTAAACGTCTGTTTTTGTTCAGTGTTCAATTTTTCTATGTTTGAAATAAATAGCGGGGTGTTCACTGTACCTGGGGCAATCGCATTGACACGTATTTGCTTCGGCCCAAGTTCAAATGCTAGTGCTTTAGTTAAAGAATCTAGACCACCTTTGGTTAACGAATACATACTCGAAGGTCTGTTATTTAACATCCTATTTGAAAAATAGGAGGAGATATTTAGGATTGAACTACCCTTACTCATAAAGGGTAATACCTGTTGCGTAATCAAAAAGGGCGCTGCCAAATTAACTGCAATATGATCATTTAACTGTTTGGCGCTACAGGATGAAAATTCTGTAAACTCAGCGATTGCCGCGTTATTGATTAAATGATCAATAGGTTGAGTGAGGTGGTGCTTTAATTGCAGTACGGATTGCTGTTCACTCAAATCAATACAGAGGGTCGTAAATTTGTCTAACTTAGCTAATTTACTTTTAGAACGTCCAATAATGGTGACGTGGGCACCTGCTTGGTAGAAGTTTTGGGCAATGGTTAAGCCTATTCCTGACGTACCGCCGGTGATAAGTACATGTTTGTTTTTGAAGTTATGCATTCATTTTCTCATCGTTAGTTTTGAGAACGAGAAAATTATGCCATTAAATTTGAAGGGGTTCGTTAACCTAGGTTAACTTCACTGATTTTTTCAATCGTGAAAAAGCGATATGCGTAATGCCTAAATAAGAGGCTATATGATAGTCAGGAATCCGCTCTATATAATCGTCCATTTCAGATTGAATTTGCGTGTAACGACTGGTAGCATCATTGAGCAGGAATTGAGCCTCTCTTCGTATTTTTAAATTAAGCAAATTTTCTACAAACGGCAGTGAAAACTCAGGCCACTTGCCCATTTCTTTAATCAAAATTTCGAATAAGTTAAAAGGCGCGACTAATAATTGGCAATTTTCAAGGCTACAAACGGTAAACCTGCTTGGCTTTTCTCTGGCGATTGGAGACATTGGCCATACGAGATCGTTATCAGCGAAAAACCCTTTGTTAAACTCTTTACCGTCTGCTGTTAAATAATAAAGTCTTAACAGGCCTTGTTCGATGAATACAACTTTGTTCCAAATTTCACCGGTGTTCACTAAGGCTTCATTTTTCTTGATTTTTTGCTTTTTAAATAACCGCGATATGCTTTTTACCTGCTCAGATGAAAAGCAATTTAAACTACTTAAATAATCGTTTAATCCTGACATTTTATTCATGCACCATTCGATATTAATCTATCTCAACATAATAACAGACAATTAATAAAATCATATTTATTCATTGCTGTCCCGTTAACTGTTCAAGTATGAATTCTGGGTGCTCGCCTGAGACCTCCACCCGCATGGATGCGGGTGAAGAGCCCCCATGGATGGGTTTACGGCGTGTCTCAGGCGGGCACCCAGAATTCATGTCCCCGGTGGCAAGAAGTAGTACACGCCACTTACACAGTAAGGGTTATAGTCAGCTATACACAAAGTTAACGGGACAGCAATGATAAGAAGTCTTACAAAAGAAAAAGAGAAAAACCGATTTTGGTGACAACGAATTTATGGTATAAAGGTAACTGTAAGGCAGGCTAAGCTGGCTTAAGCCAGTCCTTACAGTTACCTTTATACCACTA
>JAKITK010000017.1 GCA_021648125.1 Lysobacterales bacterium | reverse complement strand
GCACCGCGGCAAAACGATCCGCCTGGATTTCAGCCGTTGTAAGTCCGAGCAAGCGCGCCGCTTCTGCCGGATGCGGTGTTAAAACCCAGTTGCCGCGAGCCACTGGCTGGCTGGCCAACAAATTCAATCCATCAGCATCGACCACCAACGGGCGTAAACCATTACCTAAACGATTGCTTAAACCACCACCTAAACCAATATCAGTATCAAGCTGCAATAAAACTTGCAAACAGCGCCTACCCCATTCGCCGGTACCTAGCCCCGGACCAATGACCAACACATCGGCCTTGCGTGCAATCAGCTCCAGTGCCGCCGCATCTTCTGTTGCCCGCACCATTAACTCCGGTCGGGCGAGATTGATATTGCCAGCATGTTCTGCCACCGTCGCAATCGTTACCATTCCGGCACCCGCTCGTAGTGCCGCTTCACCCGTCAGCATAACCGCACCCGACATACCCGGCTGTCCGCCACACAGTAATACATGGCCATAACTGCCTTTATGCGAATTGGCAGCACGAGTGGGAAGTTGTTCAGGATAACGACTCAGCAGCCAGGTATTAGCCACTACTTGCGAGAAAATTTGTTGCGGCGCCGAAAGATCACTAAAGAATATTTCACCGCAACTATCGCACCCGTCAGCGGTGTATAAACCTTGTTTACGGCCTATAAACGAACAGGTGATGGCGGCATTTACCGCCACCGAAGCAATAGCCCCGGTATCGGCAGAGAGACCTGTGGGTATATCAACGGCGGCAACCAATATCTGTCGATTCAACCACTCAACCGCATCACGATATATTCCTTCTAGCGGCCTATCCAGACCGGTACCCAAGATGGCATCAACACAAACATCGAAATGTGTGTTATTTAGTTGGCTTTGAAAAGACTGCCAGTCGAAAATTTCATACTCCTGCTGCCAACTCTCCGCTGCGAGTTGCGCATCACCCTTGAGTTGATTGGCTGCATGTAGCGCCACAACAATTACCTGATAACCGGCCTCAGTTGCCAACTTGGCGATAATATACCCATCACCGGCGTTGTTACCGGCACCGCAAATAACCAACCAATTGCAGTCAGCCGGTTTCACCCCAGCTAAACGGCGTAGCAACTGGGCGAACATAAATGCCCCGGCTCGTTGCATTAAGGTGTAGCCCGGCAGCCCGTATTCTTCTATGGCTAGGCGATCTAACTCCCGCACTGCGGCGGCAGTATACAGGCGCACATCGCTGATTTCGGTTGAATCAGATAAGCACAGTTGTTGCATCTCGTTCTCCATAGCATCTATTATACCGCCATGCTTGAAGTACCAACAATCTACAAAACCGACCAAACTACCGATATGCTCAAGCTGGCGGCACAAATTAAAGTCTGGGCGCAGGAGTTTGGCTTTCAGCAAAGCGGGATTAGCGACACCCAGCTTGATCAGCACGAAAAATGGTTATTTGAGTGGCTAGAGCAAGGCATGCACGGGGATATGGAGTGGATGCTGCGGCACGGCACAAAACGCAGTCGCCCGGCTGAATTGGTAGCCGATACTCAACGGGTCATCTCAGTACGCATGGACTACTTGCCAGAAGCTGCCGGTGATGTCATCAAAATGCTACAACAGCCCTCTATTGGCATTATTTCGCGCTATGCGCTGGGCCGTGACTACCACAAAATTATGCGTAAGCGCCTGCAAAAACTGGCCGATAAAATCACTGCTGTAGTTGGCAAGTTCGGTTATCGGGTATTTGTCGACAGCGCCCCGGTATTGGAAAAAGCCCTGGCGGAGAAAGCCGGTCTCGGCTGGGTGGGAAAACATTCTAATGTTATAAATCGCAGCGCCGGCAGCTGGTTTTTCCTCGGAGAAATCTATACCGACCTGCCGTTACCTGCTGATACTGCAGCCAGCGAGCACTGCGGGGATTGTGTCCGCTGTATCGATATTTGTCCCACGGCAGCGATTATCGCCCCGTATAAAGTCGATGCCAGACGCTGCATTTCGTATTTAACCATTGAAAATAAAGGCCCGATTCCGCTGGAGTTTCGCCAAGCCATCGGCAATCGTATCTACGGCTGTGATGACTGCCAGGCTACCTGCCCCTGGAACCGTTTTGCTCAAACCACCGCAGAAGCTGACTTTAACAGCAGGCACCCTCTTGATGCTCCGGCATTATCTGAACTATTGAGTTGGGATGAAGCTGAGTTCCTTCTACGCATGAGTGGCAGTGCCATTCGCCGTATCGGCTATGAGCGCTGGCAGCGTAATCTTGCGGTTGCCAGTGGCAACGCTTTGAGGGCTGCACAAACAAGTATTGAAGAAAAACAGCATATTCAGGTCGCCCTTAATGCATCCAGAAGTAACGCCAGCCCAATGGTGTGTGAGCATATTGATTGGGCACAATCTCAAATGCAGCCGGCGTAGCGAGCCTCTATGGTGTGTTATTTATGCTAATATGTGCGCCTTTCCAGTACGCGTATTTCGGTCGCAAACTCGACAGAAGCTAGTACTAATAATAGACAGTAGCATCAAGCAGTGTTTCTCGGCAATTGCTTTAACTGTATAAGGTTTGGAGATCATCATGGGTGTATTAAATAAACTTAGCATAATGCGGAATTTCGGTGGCCCTGCACTAACAACGGGGCTAAGCGATGAATTGATTCAGGATTTCGCCGCCAGCGACCAAACTTTGGTAGATGCGATAAATACCGCAGCCGAAGTCTTTGCCGGCTTACAAAACGACGAAGCTGAATTACTGGCTATGTCAGAAATAGATCAAATCCGGACAATTCAGGCTGGTTATGTTAATTTTTATGCCGATGACACCATCAACCCCTATGTTGCTATTGCCGCCAATGGGCCGTGGATGATATCCATCAAAGGTGCTGTGCTGCACGATAACGGTGGTTATGGAATGTTAGGCTTCGGCCACACCCCAAAAAATGTTATTGCCGCAATGTCCAAACCCCAAGTCATGGCGAATATCATGACCGCTAATCTTTCTCAAAAAAGATTCATCGATGCCCTGCTCAAGGAAATTGGGCATAGCCGTGGCGGCAGCCCCTTTGCAAAGTTTTTGTGTATGAACAGTGGCTCGGAAGCCGTCACGGTTGCTGCACGCATTGCGGATATAAACGCTAAACTAATGACCGACCCGCAAGGGCCGAAGGCTTGCCGTAAAATTCGCAAACTGGGATTGAGCGGCGCATTCCATGGGCGTACTGATCGTCCGGCACAGTTCTCTGATTCCAGCCGAGCTGGCTATATTAAGCATCTGGCTTCGTTCCGCGACAATGACAGCCTGATTACCGTTGAGCCCAATAACATCCAGCAACTGGAACAGGTATTTGAATGGGCGGAATCCAATGATGTATTTATAGAAGCCTTTTTCATGGAACCGGTGATGGGTGAAGGCAATCCCGGCATTGCGATTACTACGGAATTTTATGCCCGTGCTCGTGAACTAACCCGGGCACACAACTGCCTCTTCCTAGTGGATTCTATTCAGGCGGGAATCCGTACCCACGGGGTGCTTTCCATTGTTGATTACCCCGGTTTTGAACATTTGGATGCACCGGATATGGAAACTTATTCCAAGGCCCTTAACGGCGGTCAATATCCATTCTCTGTACTGGCAATGACAGCTGAAACTGCAGCCCTGTATCGCAAGGGTGTGTATGGAAATACCATGACAAGCAACCCCAGAGCATTGGATGTGGCTTGTGCTGTACTTGAATCCATCACCCCCGAATTGCGCAATAATATTCGTGACCGCGGGGCTGAATTTATGCAAAAATTCGCTCAACTGAAGACCGAAATGGGCGGGAAAATTACCAAAATTCAAGGCACCGGCTTGCTCCTAAGCGTTGAGCTTGATGGGGCTATCTACAAAGGTTATGGCTCAGGCTCCAGTGAAGAATATATGCGTAAACAAGGTGTGAATGTTATTCATGGCGGTGAGAACTCCATCCGCTTTACCCCGCACTTTTATATCAGCAGCAAAGAAGTTGACTTGATCCTCGCCGCAACCCGGGATGCGATTCTCAATGGGCCACAAAAAGTCCAGTCGGCAAGCGTTAATAGTAGTGCTGCCGCCTGACCGCTGAATATTAAATACTCTCGCGGCCTGAAGCCTACTGAATTCTAGGCCGCCGCTTATGCTTTATCAGGAAAACTAATGGCACACATCGAACCCCTACCAGCAGAAACCACCCCAGAACTAGCCGCAGATTTCGCAATTTTTGAACGCATTCTTGGCTTTGTTCCCAACAGCCTACTCACCATGCAACGCCGGCCTGCTATTGTTAAAGCTTTCGGTGTTCTGACCGAGGCGGTTATGGATCCTGAAGGTACGGTGGACCCAGGTTTTAAACGCCTGCTCGCACATTTTTCCAGCCGTGCCGCCGGTTGCCAGTACTGCGAGGCGCACTCATTGATCGCGGCAAATTTACATGCTGTCAGCCAGGAAAAACTAGATGCTATCTGGGAGTATAAAACCAGCCCGCTATATACCCCAGCCGAACGCGCCGGCCTCGACTATGCCCTCGCCGCGGGTACTATTCCGAATGGTGTCGACGATGAAATCATGACTAATTTGAAAGCTTACTGGAACGACGACCAGATCGTAGAAATGCTGGCCGCCATCAGTCTTTATGGTTTTCTCAACCGCTGGAATGACTCAATGGCAACCGAAATTGAAGAGGCGCCTATCGCCATGGGTGAGCGGGTACTCAGCCAGGGTGGTTGGGATGGCGGAAAACACCGGAAATAAGATGACCACAATCAACTTTAGTGAAACACCAACAGGCGGTAAATTTTATATCGCCGATTATGCAAAAATGACATTTGTAAAATCAACAAATAATATTATTGATGTTAACCACACCTGGGTTAGCCCCGATCATCGCGGTGAAGGCCTTGCCCATGATTTGTATCGGCAGATGATTAGCTATGCACGCAAGAACAATCTCAAGGTCATACCCAGTTGCTCCTTTGTCCGCAAAATGCTAACGGATAACTCCGCTGACCTAGACCTGCTGGCCTGACAGTGATCAGCCAATTAATGGCTGGAGTACCCTACTGCTGATTAGCACCATCAAATAAAGCACAAACATAAACGCGCACAGCCCTAGTGTGCCACCAGCTATAGTCATTGCATCACGAAACTTCCCGCGCAAGCTAAAAGCCTTCCATACTGACACGGGTGTCCGATAATAGTTACCGTTCGGGGGGGATAGTTTTATCGTTTTCATGCTCTGCTCCTTGGCTATGGAGCTATAAGAACACGGGGTCTTCTCAAAACCTGAGAAACATGGCAACCCCTAAACCGAAATCTACGGGACTTGATTGGGAAAGGTAGGCTGGGCATTTATGCCCACGCGTATGAAATAGATACTGCTTGCGAGTGATGGTTGCACTTGTTAGCTTTGAGGCGTGGGCATAAATGCCCAGCCTACCATCAGCGCTATAACGAGCTGTTATGGCGGAGGTGTTTTGGGGGTCAGTTTGAACCTCCCCTATTGTTTTTTACCAATGTTCGGGAAATTCATACTTTCCATTCAACAAGCCCTTTTAGTCACATGTCAATTCGCAAGTGCTAGAAACTAGAGCAACACAGGCTGCATCAAAGGAGTCAGTACAGCAGGTAGCGTCAATATTGCATATTTTAGTAACACAGGTATGGCAATCATTGGGCATGGGGTCTGGGCTAATTTCGCACAAACTCAGGCCACAGGTTTTCAGGGTCATTGTTGAGCCGAGATCAATGGTGAAGTTGCTTTGAATATCTACGGCCCAACCACTTGATAAGGTAAGGTTTGCACCATTAGTGAGTGTGAATGATGGGTCAATAGATAACAACTCACAGGCTTCGTGGGTCACATCGTAACTTTCAGTGCCACCCGCTACCATATTTAAATTACAACTACCTTCGGGCTGGCAGTCTCTATCAGCATCTGTGATCAGCCATGAATTTGTTGCCATCATCTGCGCTCTTGCAGCAGCGGCTGGTGCAGAACAATAATTTGAATTACCGCCACTAAAAGTCACACCGGCTCGCAATGTCTGGGCACCCCAAGCAATCAGCAAACTATCGTAGTTAGCGGTAGAGAGGGCAATGCCTTCGAACATATTTGTTGCATTTCTTAACGCAGTAACATCCCAGCCACTGGTATCGGGGTTGGCTGCAGTTGCACCACTAAACAGAGAACCCATACCGGTTACAGCCGAGGTATCCCAGCCACTGGTATCGGGGTTGGCTGCAGTTGCACCACTAAACATAGAACGCATACTGGTTACAGCCGAGGTATCCCAGCCACTGGTATCGGGGTTGGCTGCAGTTGCACCATTAAACATAGAACGCATACTGGTTACATCCGAGGTATCCCAGCCACTGGTATCAGGGTTGGCTACTATTGCAACAAAAAACATCGCGGCCATATTGGTTACAGCCGAGGTATCCCAGCCACTGGTATCAGGGTTGGCTGCAAGGGCATTAGCAAACATCGCGGTCATATTGGTTACCCCTGAAAAATCAGGCGTATCAACTGTGGAAAATGTTAAGTTCCAAGCTCCGAAGAAAGCGCTCTCCATGGTTGTCCATTGATTGGTTCCCCATTGGTCTACCGAAAGTATCTTTAGTCTATCTCCAGCATTGCTAAATCGAATTGAATCGAAGATGCCACGGATTTGAATAGTCTGCGTGCCAATAGCCCCATAATCATGTGTGACCGAGCCATTCAGTACAGTCTCATCAAATACACCATCATTGTCCCAATCCACATCATAGGGGCCCCCGATCATGGGTACTGTAATTGATGTGTCACTTGATGTGCCAACATTATCCGTTTGCCAAGTACTTATAAAATAGTCACTCGATGCAGCAAAAGCAATTTGCGTGTTTAGGCAAATGAATAAAATCGGCAGGAACCGCCAAATATTGCTGTTGGTAGTAGTGGTTTTAGTCCAGATCGAGAAATTAAATCTGTTCATATAGCTATCTTCCCTTTGGAGTAAACATCATTGATGTTTAGTTCTTGTTTTTAGATGCTGCCTGAATTCAACTTGCTTGGATTCAAGTAATAAGTACAACTCAACTATTCGGATTAGTGGCCAAGCTGTGGTAACATCGTGGCCTATCTCTAACCAACAAGTAAGAAGAGCACAAAATGAGCGGCTACAAACAACCAACCGAAGATGAACTATACCAGATTCCTGAGACGAAAATTAGAAAGCCGTATATGATATATGCGGCCTTCCCATAATTTTTTTTGCTTAAATCAACTCCCTGAGCTTTGTATTCCTCATAGGACTCCCCATCTGAGGCAACTAGGTCTTTCTCTTCAAAAAACATCCCTATAAATACATAAGCTGTCGTTGCCGCGGCAAACAACAAGTGTGCAGTTGTCATCTCTGGGGTTGCCCAAAATGCAACTATGAAACCGAAATATATGGGGTGGCGAACGAATTTGTAAAAGCCCGGTTTCACAAACCCAACTTCACCCATCTCCTTACCTATAAAGTTGGAATATACTTGTTTCAGTCCAAATAACTCGAAATGACCTATCAAAAATGTGCTGACTAGCAGCTGAAACAGCTATGGTTTTAGGTCTTCAACCGCTCGCTTGGTCGCCTTTAATACATCGGCTGCCGGCAGGATCAGGCCAGACATTGAATCTTGAATATTCATCATATTGGAACCAAACATCCCTTGAGAGCCACCCATGCTGTCCCCAGCCTCAGGGAGCTGGGTAACCATTAACCCAATAACTTCGCCACTAGCTGAGAACGCCGGGGTACCGATGATGTTCATTGTTTGTGTGTGTGGGATATAGAGCTTTCTTGGTTGGCTGCTAATTCCACCGATACGGCTTTGCATAATGACTGGGGTGCGACCGAAAGTATTACCTGTTCGGCGAATTATAGCGATGGGGTCACCAATATTCATTTCTGTTTTACTGGTAAAATTAAAATGTTCAAATGAAGTATCTCCGCCATTTGTAATTCTTATCCAGACAATATCAAGCTCAGTATCTTTAATTACAATTTCTGCATCATAGGGCTGCTCCCGCCCCGCCACCAGCACTTGTATATCTTTCGGAACTGCAGTCATCTTCATTGAAAGTTGTTTCAATAACTCCGAAAATCCGGTTAATTGATTATTTGAGCACACTATTAACCCTTCCGAACTAATCATTGAGCAAGTCAATTCAGTTTCGCTTTCTTGCTCAGCACTTCTACCTGAGCCACCTAAACCCATATTTACAGTCAATACATATTTCACGGTAACCAGAGCGGCACTGTGTTGTTTTAGGATACTGGCAAGATCAGGTTCTTCTGCTGCGTTAGCGTTGACTGGTATCAAGCTGAACACAATTACCACGACGATAGCAAGCAAGGGGTTTTTAATAGCTGTCATTTTCTTCTCTCAAGATTTTTCTGTTTCAGTTGATTTTGTTGATGGGCCCGTAACCTGGGGTACCCAGTCCGGCTCCAGATACTGGTAGCGAGTTTCCACCCCACGCAACACCACAACAGTTACCCGCTCCTGTTTTTTAAGCGTTAGTGACTCCATCGCTGTACGGAACTGCGTAGTATTTTCGATCCTCTGCCCATTAATTTTAAGGATCAGGTCTCGATTCCGAATATTACCAAGTTGCGCCCATCCGGCTTGTTCGACATCTTCTACGAGTACCCCGGTAGTATGGCTTGGCCAACGGTTTTCATCGCGATCGAAAAAAGTAATTTCACGCACCGTGATGCCAAAATCTTTGTTTATTTCTCGTTTAACCTCAGCAGATGTCAACCGCGTGCGCTCCAAAGTTACATCAACTTCTATTTCAGAATCACCGCGCATTACTGAAACTCTGGCAACTTCACCAACCTCCAATCTTCTAACTTGTCTATGTAACATTCCGGAGTCTTGCATTCCCTGAGGCCGTAATTGCCTATCATTAATAGCTAGAATTATATCCCCGGGCTGTAGCTTAGACTGTTCTGCCAGAGTTTCAGGATAAATACGCGTTATTCTGAAACCTACTGCTGCGGGTCTCCCAAGGTGACCGGCCAAATTGGATAATACCGGCTGTACGGCAATCCCAATCCAGGCTTTGGAAACTTCCCGAGTGAGGTTCTTGCCTTCATTATTTTGTATTTTGAGCAAAGTTAATAGATTTCTGCTGCGCCTGGCAAACTCAAACAGGACTTCTTGTTGTGTATTGACATCTTGATCCATTTTTTCATATACAACTACCATGTCCGCCAGCGAATTAACAGTCTGGCCATTGATCGCAATAATGACATCATCACGGAACAATGACGGTTCAGCAATTTGAGCTGGGCTACCCGATCGTATACCTTTAACAAGCACCCCGCTGGTGTCTGCAAGACGTCGATTCCGAGCCATGCTTTGGGTTATTTCAATTGCAACAATCCCCCATTTTCGGAATGAACTTGCTTTGCCACGGTCTGCTTCAAGCGTTTCGGTAACCAGTGTTAGCTGTGCTAATTTACCACCCCGCTGCCGGGTAAGCTTAACCTTGGCCCCCACTGGATAACTGGCAAGACGGGCTAATAATAACGGTTCCTCTTCCGGGAACCATACGGTAACCGGTTGCTCATCAATACTAACAATAATATCTCCGGCTTGAATTCCAGCCGCCGCGGCCGGACCCTGCTCATCAACAGAGTTAACCAGTACCCCTTCGGTATACCCGGACTTTTTAATCGGTTTGAGCTTCCAGCCAAACCAGCTTCTCGGAACCCGGCCATGTTCGATTAGATCCGTTGCAATTTTGCTGGCAAGATTACTGGGGATAGCAAAACCCATGCCACCCTGGCTAGAACCCATTGCATTAATACCAATAACTTCGCCCTTAAGATTAACCAGCGGGCCACCGCTATTTCCGGGGCTGATGGCTGAGTCATGTTGAATCCAATGGGTAAAAATACCGGTACGCTGATCCCGGTTAAAACGCATTTCTCCAGCATCGTCACCTGAACGGGCAAGAATCCTATCTGTATTGGAAACTATCCCAAGAGTAACCGAACGCGACAGCGCCCACGGGCTACCCATTGACATAACCGTATCACCGATAACCATAGCCTCTGAATCACCTAAAACTGCGTAGGAAAGGTTAATCCCCTTATCTTCGAGTTCCTCAAGGTTGAGCTTGAGAATAGCCAGGTCAGTCAGCGGGTCTTCGCCTACCAGCACTGCACTAACTTCTTGTTTATTGGCCAAAGTGCAGATAAATTTGCGGCCATTTCGAACCACATGGTAGTTGGTAAGAACATAGCCTTCTGGCGAAATAATAGTGCCACTGCCAACGGCTTGTCCTTTGTACTCTTTGCCTTGCCGATAACGACTGGTGAGAACTTGGATATTGACCAATGATGGGAACACCCGGTCACGGGCAGAAGTAACCATTTCCCTGAGATCGATTCGTAGTTGGTCTACTTTTTCTCTGTTGATTGGGCTATTGATCGGATTGTACTTGGTATCAGCCAGCAGCGGTGACGGCAAACAGGCCATAATTACTAATAAAAGCAATATTTTAGTTGCGAATTTTATTCCCCTGTGAGAGCCGAGAGTAGTAGCTGGAATTTGTTGCATAACTGGCATGAGTTTCCTTACTGGTGCGATAATGTTGTTCAACTGAACAAAGTTGATGAATAGTAGCAGAAACTACCCTATAAGGCACAGGCTGATGAGCTAGGGTCAAATATTGCTGATGCTGTATCCTTCTGTTCCAATTTCGCTCCGTCGTCAAACGTAAATTTCTACCGCCGATTGCAATGACTTCAGCACTTGTTCGCGCAGGGAATCCGGCGCCAGCACTTTGACTTCACTACCGTATTTGAGGATGTCCATCAGTAGTTCACCGCTATGACTAAAAGGAATCTTCAGCAAGTAACTACCATCCCCCATAAACTCACCCTGTTGCTGCGGGTGCCATTGCTCATCGGCTACCCAGCGCGCACGCTCAGGGGTAAAAAGTAATTGCGCAGTGTTATTGGCAGGGCCAGAAAAGATTCCGTAAGACTGGTCGTAATATCGCTGAACTTCTGCCATTGGCAGTTCCTTGGCATCCTCGTCCAGTACCACTTGTTGCTGAATCCGCTCAAGCGAAAAGCTGCGCAGGGCTGTTCGTTGATGACACCAGGCATCCAGATACCAGCTGTTGCGGTAATTGGTTAAGCGTTGCGGGGAAATGGTTCGTTCCGACTGCTGGTCGGTGCCGCGCGTATGGTATTCGATGCGTAGTTTTTTGCGTGACATCAATGCGCCTAAAATTGCCTGAAACATGCGCTCGGGAACAACTCTACCTGCCGCGCTCTGCATATTTATCCGGCTCGACTGACCTTCTTTTTCCACCCCTTTGGTTTGCAGTAAGTTCGATATTCGGGTCTGGATATTACCCAATTCCTCCTCCAATAAGCCCGGCTGCACATTGCCGAGCACTTGGCGTGCAGTCAACAAGGCCTGAAGCTCCTCCGGACTAATCCAGATGCCGGGCAATTCGAATTTTCCGGCCAAGGTTCGATCGTAATAATAGCCATGCTCATTATTTTCAATCGGCGCCTGCAAAGTATCGCGCAGTTCGTTGATTAAGCGATACAGCGTTGCCTGTGAGCAACCGAGCTCTTCCATCAGCCGCTGCCTTGGCATGGGTGCGCGTGCCTGACTGAGGATATCTTTGAGGTGATACAGGCGTTCCAGTTTTGACATTATTTTATCCGTTTTTCAAGTATTGCCCAATTGTAACCCGATCTTGCCCTTCTAGGTCCTGAAGTGTTTCAACATTGTCTAAACCAGCTGCCAGCAGCATACACTGAACCTGATCTGCCTGGTCATAACCATGCTCGAATAACAACCAGCCTCCGGTTATAAGATACTCCCCAACACCGAGCGATATTTGCCGGAATGCAGCGAGTCCGTCAACACCTGGAGATAATGCTAATTTAGGTTCAAAACGAATATCACCGACCCGCAGGTGCGAATCGGCAGCCGCTATATAAGGTGGATTTGAAACTACAGCGTGAAATTTCCCCTGTAGCGCAGACAGCCATTCACCTTGCCGTAGGATGACATTTCCCAAATAGTGAGCCTGACGATTTTCTGCTGCTACTTTAAGCGCCTCAGAACTAATATCAGTAGCAGTAATTTGCCATCCGGGTCTTTCACTTGCCAGTGCCAAGGCTATTGCACCACTACCCGTACCCAAGTCGGCTACCCGACAATTTTTAGATGAGCCCAATTTCGCCAGGGTCAGCTCGACCAAAAGCTCGGTTTCTGGGCGGGGAATCAGGGTTGCTGCGTTAACTTTTAAATCTAGAGACCAGAACTCCTGCCGTCCGAGCAGATAGGCAATCGGTTCACCAGCCAAGCGCCGTTGCAGTAATTGCTGAAAATCCTCAAGCTCTGCGCTACTGGGTTCTGCATCAGGATTAGAATAAAAAAACGAGCGACCCACCTGCATGACTTCTGCCAGCAACAATTCGGCATCGAGTGCGCAAGATGATGACTTGCCCGTTGATATATTAGTTTGGCTTACGAGCTTATGACGAGCATCACGCAACACATCTCCTATTATCGGCATACTAGGCTAGGTCTCTTTGGTGGTGGGTTTTGACTGACTATCTCGGCGTAGCAGTCGGCGCATAAAATTAAGCCAATCTTCCTGAATCAAATACAGCGTTGGGATTAAAAACAAGGTAATAACAGTCGCAAATAATATCCCGAACGCCAATGAAGCAGCCATTGGAATAATCGCCTGAGCTTGTAAGCTTTTTTCAAACAAAATTATTGGCATCAAGCCTAAAAAAGTTGTTAATGAGGTAAGCACAATAGCTCGGAATCTGGTTCTTGCTGCCTTTTGGGCGGCCACCATAACCGATAAACCCTCTCGCCTGCCACGATTTACAAAATCCACCAAAATCAAACTATCATTCACCACTACTCCACCTAGGGCAATTATGCCCAGTATCGACAACATACTAATATCAAGATTTAACATCCAATGGCCGAATAAAGCGCCAATAATACCGAATGGAATAACCGACATAATCAATAATGGCTGCAAATATGAACGCAAGGGAATGGCCATAAGCGCATAGATTAGGAACAAGGCCAGAATCCCGCCGTTAATCAAATCAGCAAGCGTATCTTTTTGGGCTGCAGTAGCACCATCCAGACGATATTTGACATCCGGGTAGCTGGCAAGCAACTCCGGCATGAAATTCTCTCTAATATCATCCGCAATTTTACCAGGCTCAGCTATTTCTTTATCTACTTCGGCACTAATGGTAATTGATCGCTCGCTGTTGAAACGGCGAATCACTGTCGGGGCTGAGGTCATTTCAATATCAGCAACTGTACTAAATGGGATTTCGTCGCCTGCCGGGGTTCGAATCCGCATCGCTTCTAAATACCCAACGGAGTTTCGTTTTTCAACAGGATAGCGCACCATAACTTTAACTTCGTCCTGGCCACGCTGGATGCGTTGAATTTCTTCGCCATAAAACCCCTGACGCACCTGCCGAGCAAGGTCAGAAAGACTTAAACCAAGCGCCTGAGCCTCTGGACGAATATGTAACTTAATTTCCCTAGCACCACCCTCAAAGGAATTACGCACATCATTTATACCATCGTATTCCCTGATTTTTTGTTCAAGCTCGAAAGCTGCGGCGCGCATTTGTGTGTTGTTATTACTAATTAATCGGAAGGCAACGGCAGGGCCACCACTACCTGGCCCTGCAGGACTGCTGAAGCTTAGTTGTTCAATTCCGGGGATCTCACCGACCTCCTTGCGCCAACGCCTGGTGACTTCTGGTGCATTAATAATGTATTCATCGCTCTTGACCAACTCGACAACAATATCGCCACCGGTGTCATGCCCCGACCAGGAAAATACAGTGCCCAGTATAGCCCCACTATCGCGACCAATCTCAGCACTCATTTCCTGATCAACCAGCCTGATGGCATTGCTTACTTTTTCCATCGCCCGATGGGTTTCGCTGGCTGAGGTACCATCATTCATTTCCAGATCTACCATGATGAAATCCCCGGCAAAATCCGGAAAAAACACCACCCGTAAAAAGCCGCCTGTTATCAGGCCAATAGATAGTATAAGTATGGCTATAAATGAAGCTAGGGTAAGATAGGGGCGTTTTAAAGCGCGTGCCAGCATGGGTGAGTAGCTATTATCGGCAAAGTTATGCAAACCTTCAGCAAAGAACCGCTGGAATCTTACCAGTGGATTGTCCATATTCGGGGGCTTTATTTTCATATGCGCTAAATGCGCTGGCAAAATAAGCTTTGACTCCACTATGGAAAACAGCAGGCATAAGATGACCACCCAGCCAATGGCCGCAAACAGTTGTCCTGAAACTCCGGAGACCAATAGAATTGGCAAAAATGCAGCAATCGTGGTCAATACACCGAATGTTGCTGGAACTGCAACTTTCATCACCCCTTCAACTACAGCCTCCTCGGAGTGGCCTTTCTCGCGGATAGTACTGTAAACACTTTCACCAATAACAATGGCATCATCGACTACTATTCCTAGCACCAAAATAAAGCCAAACAGGCTCAGCATATTAATGCTAACACCTGGAATTTGCATTACCCACAAGGCTCCCATGAAAGCAACTGGCAGGCCAACCATTACCCAGAAAGCTAATTTCAAACGCAGAAATAGCGCCAGCACCCCGAACACCAAAAAGGCACCGAAAAACAAATTCTTGTTCATCATATCCAGACGATCTTTAAGGTAGTAAGAAATATCTGCCCAATAGGCAAGTTTCACCCCCTCCGGCAACTCCGACTGGATGCTGTCAATATACTCTTTAACCTGTTTTGCCAGCTCTAATTCACTTTGATTTCCAACCGCCAGAACGCGAATAGAAACGGCCGCTTTGCCATTAAATCGTGAGTAGTGGTCGCGTTCAATAAAGCCATCGTTGACGACTGCGATATCACTAACGCGAAGACGCGAGCCATCGGCATTGGTGCGTACAATTATTTTTTCGAAATCCAGCCCAGTGTATGCCTGCCCCTTGGTGCGAACCAAAATGTCACCGGCTTCGGTCTTGATAGAACCGCCGGGTAAGTCGAGAGAGCCGCGGCGAATTGATTCAGCCACTTCTGCCAAAGTAAGCCCATACTCTTGCAAAGTCTCTTCAGTAACATAAATGCTGATTTCATAAGTGCGCGCGCCAACCACCTGCACTTTGGAGGCCATTGTTTGACTTACGATTTGATCGCGAATGGTTTTCGCAAATTCCTTTAAGCTGCGCTCGCTAATATCACCGGTTATGGAAATCCACATCACTTCGTGGGATGGGTCCGTTTTAGAAATAACAGGCTTTTCTGTTTCTGCCGGAAATGTAGAGATACTGTCGATACGCAGCTTGATTTTGTCTAGCACTTCCAGAGTATCATAGCCTGAAGATACCTCAACCCTTACCGAACCCATGCCCTCACGCGCAAAGGATATGATTTCCTCAATACCCTCAACATCCTCTATTGCTTCTTCAATTTTTATGCTTACCCCTGCCTCTACTTCAGATGGCGCAGCACCTAAATAAGCAACCTGGATATTTATCATATTAGTATCCAGTTTAGGGAAAAATTCTTTCTTGATATTGTAGGCCGACCAAATACCGCCACCCAGCAAACAGACCATTAGCAGGTTGGCGGCAACTGAGTTATGTGCAAACCAGGCGATGATGGCCTGATACCAATTTCGCTCTGGCATTAAGTGTCTCCACCGTCAGCTTCTGCTTCTGCTGATGCTGCTTGTTCACTATCAGTAACAATATCTAGCAACATAGCGGGGTCTTCAGCGACGCTAGTTTCTTGTGAATCATCCTCCAACCAAACATCATCTTCCAACGCATCGACCTCAGCAGGCACATCACTAACACGCAACGGCATGCCCTCAACCGGGGTCGCAAGTGAAGTGGAAATAACCCGATCACCGTCATTCAAGCCACTGCTAATGTAAACCTCTTTGGGTGTACTCCGCACCACCTCAACTTGGCGAAATTCAAGTCGGTTTTCCGTAGAAACAACCATCAGTTGGTTACCGTTGGTTAAAGCGTGCCGCGGAATAACAAACAGGTTATCAACCAACTTTCCTTCAATTTGGGCGCTCAGGAATGTACCAATTGATAATGGCGGCTGTTGGCTTTGCCCCAACAAACCATAAGGGTCGACAATTTGTGCCACCAGATAAATTTGCCGTGATTTTTCATCCACAACCCCTTCACTGCGTACTAACTCGGCCTGCCAACGAATCACGCCAGCACGCGTATTAGTACTTAATATTACCTGTGGTCGTTTTTCTACCGAAATTTCGCTGTACTCAGGCAAGTTAATAAACATCAGTTCTTCACTGGTCACCGGCAATCTGATTTCTACCATATCGACAGCAAACATTGTGCCTAATGGTGTGCCCGGGCTTACAAATTGTCCAATATCCACGCGCTTCGCACGCACCATTCCAGCGTATGGCATGCGTATTTTGGTGCGTTGCAGATTTCTTCTAGCGCGCTCAAGATCTGCCTCAGCTGCCCTAACATTGGCTTTAGCCTCTGCCAATTGCGGCAAGCGCAAGACTAAATCGTTGGCTTTTCCTGAACTACCGTTGAGTCGTTGCCAGTCTTTAAGCGCTTGTTCAGACCGGGCTTTTTCTGAGGAAAACTGAGCTTTACGGGATGCCAATGTGGCCTCAGCTAACTTTACACCTACGCGGTAATCGCTAGGGTCAATCTCCAGTAACACTTCACCTTTGTTTAAAAAGCCACCCGCGATAAAACGTTTGGAAACACTGGTGATTTTTCCGGAAACCTCCGCAGCTAGAGTGGTTTGCGTGCGCGGCTTAACAACACCCTGGGATTCAATCGTGAAATTCAGGGACCTGCGCTCCACAACTTGCGCTTCAACCAACAGTGCTTTTTTCTCAACTATATGCTGTTCCGCAGGCGATTTAAATTGCGGAAAGATAATAAAGGCCATTACTGAAGCCAGCGCAATGACTAGAATAGGGAGTGAAACTTTTATAAATCTTTGCATTTTTACGACCTGAGCAACATAAGCAGAGAAAATTCGGTAAAATCAATCCTTATTATCGCAGGCTAAGCCAACGCTGTCCTAGCCCATAAGGCATATTAATTTAGGAATTCAATGACTATTGTACTGAAATCGCAAGCAGATATAGACAAAATGCGGATCGCTGGGCGCTTAACCGGGGAAGCTCTGCGCATGATTAGCGAACATGTGCAAGCAGGCATTACCACCGCCGAGCTTGATGATATCTGTCATCGCTATATCACCGACATTCAGGATGCGATTCCAGCACCATTGAATTATCGTGGTTTTCCTAAATCAATTTGCACTTCCTTAAATGATGTCGTTTGTCATGGTATTCCCAACGACAAAAAACTCAAAAATGGCGATATTATTAATATCGATATCACTGTCATTAAAGATGGCTGGCATGGTGATTCATCAAAAATGTTTTTTGTCGGTAACCCTGCCATTCGCGCACAACGGCTGGTAGAAGTCGCGCATGACTCAATGGTGCTTGGAATTGAAATGATTAAACCGGGTGAGAATTTGCGCAATATCGGTAAAGCTATCCAGGACTATGCTGAATCCCACCATTTTTCGGTGGTACGGGAATACTGCGGCCACGGTATTGGTGAGGTTTTCCATGAAGCCCCCCAGGTATTGCATTACGATTCCCCGCAAAATAATGTCATCCTTAAACCCGGTATGGTTTTTACCATTGAACCTATGATCAATGCCGGCAAACGACATACCCGCCTGATGAATGATGAGTGGACGGTTAAAACCCGCGATCGCTCACTCTCAGCACAATGGGAACACACGATTGCGGTCACCGACACAGGCTTTGAAGTTCTCACCTGCTTGCCGGGTGATGCGCTTTAAGCGTAATCAATGCCTACGCCCACCACCCCAGCTGAAGCCTCACCTACCCGACTACTTTTGCCGGAAAAAGTTGAGTTGGTTTTTACCGCAGAGCTTCTAAACAGCCTGCAAAACCCGCACGCTTCAGAGCATTCTAATAGCCAACATTTACACCAGTTGGTCAAACTAATCGACTCTCAATTAGCCACGGATTTTTGGCTGAATATAGATGTCTGTGTGCTAGTAAGGGTGCGTGCCTGGGCAATTGAACAATTGTTACTTTACATTTGGAAACCGCACTCCGGTCACCCGGGAATCAGCCTGATTGCAGCTGGTGGCTTCGGTCGTGGTGAACTGCACCCGCACTCTGATATTGATTTGCTGATTTTATTGGCGGATGGCGTAGAACTAAAAACCGATGAAATCGAAGTCTTTATCAGGGCATTATGGGATGCCGGATTTTACCCCGGCCACAGTGTTCGCACCGTTAGCCAATGCATTGCAGATGCCAGTGAAGATGTGCAGTTTGTTACCAACCTGATGGAAGCACGAATTATTGATGGTGACGAAAACTTATATCAACAGTTAAAAGCCGGGATTGCAGCTGCAGAAATTTGGTCTGCCGACACTTTTTTTGCGGCTAAAATGCATGAACAGACAAGCCGGCATGAAAAATATTTTGACACCGCTTTTAATCTGGAACCCAATATCAAGGAAAGCCCTGGCGGCCTGCGTGACCTACAGATGATCAAATGGGTTACCCAAAGGCACTTTAATACACTCACGCTACATGGCCTGCTGGAACATAATTTCCTGCAACAAGACGAATTTCAACGCCTGCTGGAATGTCGTAATTTTATCTGGCGGGTTCGTTATGCCCTGCACCTGCTTGCCGGTCGCGCAGAAGACCGATTAACCTTTGAATATCAACGCCAAATTGCCGATAAATTTGGCTATACCGACAAAAGCAATAACCTTGCAGTAGAACAATTTATGCAGGTCTATTACCGCAATGCGTTACGGGTTGAGCGCATGAATGAGCGCCTATTACAGTTGTTTCGTGAAGAATTAATTCTCGACTATGAACAAGACACTGTAGTCATCCTTGATCAACAATTCCAAACCCGCCAAGGGTATTTAGAAATCCGCCATGCCGAGGTTTTCACTCGCAGGCCGAGCGCCCTACTTGAGCTTTTTTTGGCGCTGCAAAAACACCCAGAAATCAAGGGCATAAGGGCCACTACCATTCGCGCGATTAGAAACCACCTATATTTAATTGATGACAAATTTCGCGCCGATGCACAAAATTACTCCATATTTATGCAGTTGCTCAGTCAACAACAAGGCATCTACACCCAGTTTAAGCGGATGAACCGTTATGGGGTGCTGGAATCCTTCATACCAGCATTCGGAAAAATAGCCGGGCGCATGCAATACGACTTGTTTCATGTATACAGCGTTGACCAGCACACATTATTTGTAATCCGCAACCTGAGGCGTTTCGCTTATGGACAATACCGCCAGCGATTCCCTCACGGACAAGCGGTATACCAGCGTATCCCGCAAGCAAACATTCTCTACTTGGCTGCATTTTTTCATGACATTGCCAAGGGCCGGGGAGGTGATCACTCTACCCTGGGGGCGATTGATGCGGATGATTTCTGTCGTCAAGCCGGCCTGGACAGCAGCAGCCGAAAGCTGGTGGTCTGGTTAGTGCGCAACCACTTACTCATGAGCACAACCGCGCAACGACGGGATATTTCTGATGAAACTGTGCTCAAAGAGTTCAATCTCAAAGTGCCTAGCCGGGAGCGCCTCGATGCTTTGTATTTATTAACCATGGCCGATATTGCCGCCACCAGCCCGAAACTCTGGAACGGCTGGAAAGACAGTCTACTATGGCAACTTTACCGAGCTACGGTTGATAGAATTAAAAATAATCAGTACAGTCACAGCCGTTCAGAATTCCTTGCAAATGTGAGCGCCAGGGTCAGTGATGGTAGTCCTGTGAGTGAACTTGCAGTTGAATTTTGGGCATCGATTCCTGATAAGCATTTACAGCGTCTCAGTGTTGACCAACTTGCTTGGGCAACAACACAAGTAACTGCTGCCAACGATGCAGTAGGTGTGATTGCCATCCGCCCACAAGCAAAAAAAGATCATTCTGAAGTTCTGATTCACTGGCCCGACTATCAGGGCTTGTTTGCATCAGTGATCCAGGTTTTTGATCAAATGCGTTTGAATATTCTCAATGCCCGGGTGCTAACTACCGCAAACGACTATGGTTTTGAGCTATTTCAAATTAGTAACACGCAAAATCAATGCCTCTCCGAAAGGGATGCCGAGCGCTTACAGGGCTACTTACACACTGCCCTACATAAACGCCAGTGGATACCTCAACCGAAACAAAAACAACCGAGTAAATTTCGTTATTTTGATGACCAACCGGAAGTTTTTTTTGAAAAACTGGAAGATCAAAACCTGACCCGCTTGGAGCTAGCTTGCTTGGATCAACCCGGCCTGCTCGCCCATCTATCCGCGCTTTTTACCGAACAGAATTTAATTTTGGAGGATGCGCGGATTGCCACCTTTGGGCATCGTGTTGAGGATTCATTTTTATTGCGAAATGCAGACAATCAGGCACTGAACCAACAACAACAAAACACCCTCCAGCAGGCGATTAATCAACTGCTGGCGGAGTGGGACTAATTTCAAGCTAAATCAAATTGGAAATTTTGACTATGGATATGCTAAAACAACAGATCGAACAGGCCTGGGAACAGCGCCATAACATTAGCCCGGAAAACGCCACCAGCGAGCTTAAAGCAGCGATTGAAGCATGTCTTACAGCTCTTGAAAGTGGCAGCCAGCGGGTGTCCGAACCAACAGCTACAGGCTGGCAAGTCAATCAATGGCTGAAAAAAGCCGTGTTGTTATACTTTCGCACCGCAAATAACAACATTATTGAAGGCGGCGGCAGCCACTTTTTTGATAAAGTGCCATTACGCTGGTCAGCTGAAGGCGGTGGTGGTATTGAAAACACCGGCGCACGAATTGTGCCACCCGCAACCGTCCGCCGAGGTGCATTTATCGGTCACGATGCGGTACTGATGCCCAGTTATGTCAACATTGGCGCCTATGTTGGCGCCGGCACCATGGTTGACACTTGGGCCACTGTTGGCTCTTGTGCCCAGATCGGCGCCAATGTTCACCTTTCCGGCGGGGTCGGCATTGGCGGCGTATTAGAACCATTACAAGCCAACCCTACTATTATTGAAGATAACTGCTTTATCGGCGCCCGTTCAGAGGTGGTCGAAGGGGTTATTGTTGAACGCGGCAGTGTTTTATCGATGGGTGTGTTTCTAAGTCAGAGCACAAGGATATATAATCGTGCAACGGGTGAAGTAAGTTTTGGTAAAATACCGGCCGGCTCTGTAGTGGTCCCGGGCAGCCTGCCGTCAAGCGATGGTAGTCATAGCCTATATGCCGCTATTATTGTTAAACAGGTCGATGCCCAGACCCGCGCCAAAACTTCAGTCAATGAATTACTCCGTAGTGCTGAAGCCGGCAATGCTAGTTAAATAATTTAAGCTAATGTACCCTAGGGTTCGCACAGTAATAGAGGATAAACCAAGTTGGAAGCACATATAGTTGAGTGGTTAAATTTAACGGTTCGTTGGATTCATATGATCACCGGAATCGCCTGGATAGGCGCATCGTTTTATTTTATTTTTCTGGAGAACAATCTCAATCGCCAACAGAAATTACGCCCGGAATTAGCTGGCAATCTGTGGGCAATTCATGGTGGGGGCTTCTATTATCTGGAGAAATATAAACTAGCACCAAAGCCGGTACCTGAAGATTTGCATTGGTTTAAATGGGAAGCTTATTTCACCTGGATTTCCGGGGTAACCTTGCTTGCCATCGTGTATTACTACAATGCCAGTTTCTATATGCTGGATCCTGCTGTGGCGGATATTTCGGCCAACACCGCAATTGCAATTGGCATCGCCACCATGGTATTTGGTTGGTTAATCTATGACCTGATGTGTAAGTCAGCTTTGGTTAATAAAGGTTGGATATTTGCGCTTATCGGCTTTGTGCTGGTAACCGCACTGGCCTATGGCTTAAGTCAGTTTTTAAGCGCGCGCGCCGCCTATATTCATGTGGGTGCTATGCTGGGCACATTGATGGCCGCCAATGTGTTCTTTGTTATCATCCCTGCGCAAAAGGGCATGGTAAAAGCCGCATTAAATGGCGAAGAGTTCGACCCACTGCCCGGCCAGAAAGCGTTGACGCGTTCCATTCATAATAACTATATGACCCTGCCGGTGCTGTTCATAATGATCAGCAATCACTTCCCCAGCACCTTTGGTAATTCCAATAGCTGGTTAATTTTGGCGGGTTTAATTTTGGTTGGTGCGGCTGTCCGTCACTGGTTTAATCTTCGCGGTAAAGGCCAAAAGAATGTTTGGTTGTTACCAGTATCAATTGTTATCCTGTTGGCACTGGTTTATCTGACCAGACCCATCGCCCTACCCGTTAGTGCGGAGGCTAGCGAGGTTACCGCTTTAACCGATACCAGTGCATTTGAGTTGATTGATATTCATTGCAACAGTTGTCATTCCGCCAACCCAAGCAGCACGGTGTTTGCAGCAGCACCGAAAGGCGTGGTCTTTGATACCCTGGCTGATATAAAGGCAAATCCCAGCTTGATCAAGGCACAAACCGTAAACAGCAAGATCATGCCACTGGGCAATAGCACTAATATGCAAGATTCAGAACGGCAACTCCTGGGTAACTGGCTGGATCAACTGGCAAACACTCAGAGCAGTCAGAAACCATGAGGGCTATTTCCTCATCCCGGGTTTTTGTTGCAGGGGAGCTGATTGATGCTGCTGTACTTTTTGATGCCGGCATCATTCATGCTATCGTCGATAAAAGCCAAATTCCTGAGGGCTGTGAGCATCAGGATATGGGCGATCTGGTGATAATGCCCGGATTGATAGATACCCATGTGCATATTAATGAACCGGGGCGTACCGACTGGGAGGGGTTTAATACTGCCACTCAAGCAGCCGCGGCCGGGGGCATTACCACGGTCATCGATATGCCGCTAAATTGTATTCCAGCAACCACTAGCGTTGCCGCACTTGAGGAAAAACTCGAGTGCCTGGAGAATCAATTATGGGTCGATACCGGTTTCCACGGCGGGGTAATTCCGGGTAATGCCGGCGAACTGGAAGCAATGATGGCAATGGGAATTCGCACATTTAAAGCTTTTATGATCGACTCGGGGGTGCCAGAATTTCCTGCCAGTGACAGCGAAACCCTGGACCTAGCGATGCCGATACTGGCCAAAGGCAATGCTACTTTATTGGTGCATGCCGAACTCGAATCAGACCTCGAACCTGGCATTGAATTAGATGATGACACAGCCCCAGGAACGGATCATTCCAGTTACCAAGCATTTTTACACTCCCGCCCTGACCGTTGGGAAACAGATGCCATCGCTGAAATTATTCGACTCTCTGAGAAGCATAATTGTAGCGTTCACATCGTCCACCTCAGCTCTAGCCGGGCTTTGCGCATGATAGAGCAAGCGCGCGCAAGACAGGTAAAAATCACTTCAGAAACCTGCCCGCATTATTTAACCTTAAATGCTGCCGATATTCCTGATGGTGATGGGCGCTTTAAATGCTGCCCGCCGATCAGAGATATGCAAAATCAGGATCAACTCTGGAAGGGGCTAGAAGATGGCATTATAGATTTTATTGTCTCCGACCACTCGCCCTGCACCCCGGCATTAAAGCGTTTGGAAGATCATAATTTGTGGGCAGCATGGGGTGGTATTTCATCCCTACAATTTGGCCTGAGCCTAATCTGGACAGCAATCCAAAAACGCGGTTATCAGCTGCCCCAGTTGGTTAGCTGGATGTGCGAAAAACCAGCACATTTAGTCAACTTACAGCATATAAAAGGTAAAATTAAGCCCGGTTTCAAGGCGGATTTTGTGATCTGGAACCCGGATGAGTTTCAAATCATTAAAGCCAGTAATATACTTCACAAGCACAAGCTAACCGCCTATGCCGAGCACCGAGTTGCTGGTGTGGTCGAACAGACCATCTTAAACGGCGAAGTGATATTTGACCGCAACGCTAAAAATAACTTTAAGCACCAAGCCACAGGAAGCGCACTTAGATGACAAGTTTTACCAAAATGACTAATCTGGCTGCCGAACGACTCGGCGCACAAGCTGTGGAAACCACCGATGACTTTTTCGCCGCCAAAGAAAACTTAATAAAACCGGGGCGGGGAATATTTATCGAGGATAAATACACCGACCACGGCAAGTGGATGGACGGCTGGGAAAGCCGCCGAAAACGCAGCCCAGGCCACGACTGGTGTGTAGTCAAGTTGGGTTTACGCGGCGTTATTCATGGTGTTGATATAGATACCAATCACTTTTTGGGTAACCACCCACCACATGCATCCATTGAAGCTGCCTGTGTAAATGGCCAGCCCGAGGAAAGCGACTGGCAGGAAATCTTGGCTAAATCCCCACTGGAACCGGGTTCACAAAACCTATATGAAATACATTCTGATGGCGAATGGACCCATATCCGTTTGCATATATATCCAGACGGTGGTGTTGCCAGACTAAAAGTTTACGGGCAAGTCAAACCCGACTGGAGCCAGGTTAAAGCCGGGCAAACACTGGATTTAGTCGCCGTAGAAAACGGTGGACGGGTGATTAGCTGTAATGATATGTTTTTCAGCTCTAAAGATAATTTAATCATGCCTGGCCGGGGTGTGAACATGGGTGATGGCTGGGAAACCAAGCGCCGCCGCGGGCCGGGCCACGACTGGAGTATTTTAAAACTTGGCAAACCCGGCATAGTATCTTCTGTTGAAGTTGATACCTGTCACTTCAAAGGTAATTATCCTGATCGCTGTTCTCTGGAAGCTGTGTACGCGCCCGATGCGAGCGATGACCAACTTGAGAATCTCCCATGGTTTGAGTTTATGCCCGAAGTGAAGTTATCTGCCGACCTACAACATTATTTCTCCGAGCAACTTCTAAAGCATAAACCCATCACCCATTTACGCTTAAATATCTTTCCTGACGGTGGTATTAGCCGTTTACGGGCCAACGGCGTGTTGGCAGAATAATCCAAATGAAACTACAACAACTCAATGCCCTGTCTGAGAAAGCACTGGCTTGCGAGCTATTCAAATGCTGTGGTAGTCAAAATTGGCTTGCCGGTGTGCTTGCCTGTCGACCTTACCTCACAGAAGAAAGCCTTTACAAACTCAGTGATACAATCTGGGGTGGGTTAAGCAAAGCGGATTATCTTGAGGCCTTTGCCCAGCACCCGCAGATCGGCAACCTTGAGACCTTAAAAGAAAAATTCGCGAATACCGCCGATTGGGCAAGTGACGAACAACAAGGCGCCAATCAGGCATCAACAGAAGTTCTGCAAGCATTACACCACGGCAACCAAGCTTATCTGCAAAAATTCGGCTATATATTTATAGTTTGTGCGAGCGGAAAATCAGCCAAACAAATGCTCGAACTACTTGAACAGCGACTAACTAATAAACCGCAAACTGAATTAACTATAGCCGCTGCGGAGCAAAATAAAATCACCAAACTGCGCCTTAAAAAACTATTTTTGTAACGGATTAAAAGTGTTTGTTGAACTGGAGGAGGTTCTAGTCTGCCCCCTATCCCTGTCTTCAGTTTGCGGTTTTTTCTTGCAATTTTCAGGATTGTTAATATTTTTATCAGTTAAAGAATAATAATCATAGTTTAACTTTGCCAATGATTCAAACAAAGCAACTTCGCCGAATTCACGCTCGATAGGCTCTGCAATTTTGCTGAATTCCACACCTTTTCTAGAAATGTATGGCGATCTATAATTCATGATATTCGCTACACATTCATAGTAATTTTTATACTCGTCTCTACTAGCTTCTGCTTGTTCTAATTCTTTGCTGTTTCCCCGTTGTTTAAATATTTCAATTTTAATCTTGTGACCAATTAAGGCAGTTATTAATGATTTACTCTTATTTATGAATAATTCTGATATTTTCAAACAAGCTTGCTCGTGCTTTTCATTGTTATTACATTCTTCCCATATATTCTTAAAGGATGGTATCGGTTCTCTCAGTTTTGCAACAACTACCTTCACAAAAATCAAAATGTTTTCCATATTATCTGAAATTTCTTCTGACTCCTTAGAATTTGGGTGTAAGAAACCAAGAATGAGTAGGTTTTCCATAGCTAGTTCGTTTTTAGAAAAAGGATTGTCTTTCACATATTCCTCTAGCTTTATTCTAAATCCTTCGTGCAAGTACATATGTATGTCTATGTAGGTAGATTGCGCTATATTCTTAATTAATTGGTCGATTTCGTCTTGATTGTTATCTTTATATGCCAAAGAAAAACGTTGTAGATAAATAGAGGCATTGTCTGGCATTGATTTATTTTGCCTTGCAAATAGTGCTTCGTGGTCACAAAAAGGTTCTAGCTTTGTACTGAAACACAGGTTGTCAATTGTTGCTATCGACTTAGGACTAAGGACTTCTGATGCAAGCATAGAATTTAATTCTATAGCAATATTTTGTAAGCTATTTTTTTCATCTAACCCATATGATCTTGACAGTATTTTTGTATACCCAAGTAGTTTAATATTTGCATCATCATCTTCTATTAAAGATTGATAAAAAGATTTATCCCATGCTAAAGATTCATTTTTTATGATTTCTTTTGTTGTTGCTAACCCCATTAAAAGCAACTCTTGTGCTTCTTGAAGATTTTGCTGTGCAAGTGCAATGGGGGAAAAAAACAAAATAGCTAATAGTGTGGCTTTAGTCATATTAGACCTCCTGAATTCGTATGATAAGTGCTTGACCATAATTAATTTAAGACTGCGCCTTAAGAAATTATTTTTGTCGCTGATTAAAAGTTCCATTGAACTGGGAGAGCTTCACTCATTATATTAGCGTTTCAAGGCCATGTTCATCCACCAAGTTCAATAATTTTAATGAAGGGCCATTAGGTTTCTTCTGGCCTTGTTCCCATTTTTGAACGGTTGATGGGCTCAAATTCAAGAAGGCTGCAAACACTGGCTGGCTGGCCTTATGGCGTGTGCGTATGTGCTTTATCTGTTTGGGCGTATAGTTCTTCACTGGAGGCAAACACAAGGCATCGAACTCTCGCATTGTCATGGCATCCATAGTCCCAGCGTTGTGCAGGCCCTTAGCTGTTTCATACATTACTTGTAAAAGTTTATCTGTCATCTTTATTTACCTCGATTAATTCGCCAATGTTTGACCGCTTTGACCAACTTGGTATTTGTATACCCTAGCAACTGGCTTGCCAACAGTTTTAGCACCCTGAGTTCCGTATCGTTTATGTTAGTACGCTGATTCTTAGCAAAAGCATAAACAAAGAATGCTTTATTAGCTCGCTTGTAAGCAACTAATGTGCGTGCACCACCGCGTTTGCCGCGCCCAGGTAATGAAACCCGTTTTTTGACTACATATTTGCCCAGGCTTGCTTCAATCAAACCATTTTCCATCTCTTCTACTGCCAGCAGTAGAGCCGTATCACTCACTCACGCCCACACACAGTTCTAATTGATGTTGAAAACCGAGCCAGAAGCATATCACTTAGTGCTACATATGTACAGAAATTAAACCGGTCAACGATCTCTTTAAGCTACAAAATCAATTATCCTTAATTTTCGATCAATTTGATATATCATACAGAAGTAAGTTTATCCTAATCAACGCATAGGAAATGATCGTACGCGATAATAAAAAGCACTGTGTGCCTGACGGGTCATTTTAAATTATAGGGAACCATTTAATACTTTCTCTTCAACCTATAGGCCCCTGTTACGAACAATACAGAACAATACAGGACAGACACATTTTACCCTGTCTCAGAAAGCACTGGCTTGCGAGCTACTCAAATGCTGTGGTAGCCACAATTGGCTTGCTGGCATGCTTGCCGGGCAGCCCTACCTCACTGAAAAAAGTCTTTACACACTCAGTGATACAACCTGGAGCGAGTTAAGCAAAGCAGATTATCTAGAAGCTTTTGCCCAGCACCCGCAGATCGGTAATCTTGCGACATTAAAAGAAAAATTCGCGAATACCGCCGACTGGGCAAGTGATGAACAACAAGGGGCTAATCAGGCATCAGCAGAAATCCTGCAAGCATTACACCACGGCAACCAAGCTTATCTGCAAAAATTCGGTTATATATTTATAGTTTGTGCCAGCGGAAAATCCGCAGCAAAAATGCTGGCGCTACTTGAACAACGACTAAGCAATGATCCACAAACCGAGTTAGCGATAGCGGCCGCTGAGCAAAATAAAATCACCAAGCTGCGTTTGAAAAAATTGCTTTGGATCAAGAGGTGAAACTGCTTTACGGCAGGGTTTTAGGAGTTCATTAGTAACTGAAATAGCCTAAAACTATTTTTAGCTATACAAAACACTTAAAAAATGGGTGATAACTGTATGGGGCTGAAATTTTCACCTAACCGGCAAATAGTCAAATCTGAAGACCGTTTTCAGAATTATATTAAACCAATTAAAGTTACATCGCTCAAATTACACCATCGTTTTCGGTTTAAATTAAGGACAAAAATCAGTTGCAATTAACTCTGCTAGTAGCACTATTTCTTTATCTGATGTTGGCTCACCCATCTGCATAGACAACATAAATTTTTTCATTTTGGCGAACAATTCCAACTTTTCTTCAATAACAGGGTGATACAAGCCACACAATTGTGCCGCAACTAAATATGCTGTCCCTAATGATGTTCGCTTTGTTGTGAAATACCCTTCACTAGTGCTGGTATAACTTAAACCAAATGCCAATAACGATAGCTGAGGATTATCTGATTTGTTTAACAAAGTGTATTCCAACGCTTTTTGCTCATAATCTAAAATAGGTGGACCTATAAGAAAGCTTTCTCTATCACTTGGTGCCGCCATCGCATATAAAAACCTTGCCACAGTATTACCCTGTTCAGCTTCGGCTTCCAAGGAGTCTTGGATGTTTTCATTGGTAGCTCGTGATGTATCATGTCTATTTTTTTGATCAGTAGATTCTCCAAAAAACAGGTCACAGTCATATTTCCTGTTTTCTGCCTTCGCTAGAAACTCATCTGAGGAGGCACCTAGAACTGGCAGCCTGGTTATCTTATTAAGTTTGGCCATCATTCCTGCTGTCTGTTTCGCATTGTTTACTAGCGAATTTTTACCGCGACATTCAAGCATTCTTTGTTGAAATTCGATAGCGGACTCTGTATCACCAGAAAGTGCAATATCAAGCAGCGCATGCACTTCACTGGTAGGCTCACCATCGGCCTTATTACCTCTAATCCTTTTTGTGTCAGGTTCTGCTTTGCTTGCTTTTGGCAAAGACTTTTCAGAACCATTTATTTTGCCTTGTCCAACACTAACATCAGTCTCATTAGTTAAAACAATAGCAGCTACAGGTTCTGACTCAGAAGCTGCCATATAAAAGTAAAATCCACCCAACAGTACCACCACCAGTCCTGTCAGAAGTACATATTGTATTTTTCTAGTCGGCATAGTTCCTTCTTAAACCTTTTTAACAATATAGTCCCAGCATAAAAGTGTGGAATATAGTGCAAGAAGTCAGCGTACATGGGGAGTATGAATGTTTCGCGCATCCACTCAACTTATGACAATCTATTTTAGACTTACCTGTTTAAATATTTAGTGTACAACCACTTGGATAAAAAAAACACAGCGGTAATTTGAACAAACAACCCAAATACATTCCCACTTATATCATTGGCTAAATTACTTAATCCGTCATAGCTAAATATAGAGCTTGCGATAAGGACTGAAAAATATACCAAATAAAAGGCTACTCCAATAACCTTAATTGACTTTATACTACTAGCTTTATACTGTTCCGCAATTAAATATTTATAAACTCCATAAAGGCACAATATTCCTGTAGCTAGAACAACCATGACATAAAATAAACTGTTGTCTAAGTACCCACTAATACCACCATTTGAAAAGTAGTACCGTGATATAGACAAAGCCGAATAAGCAACAAACCCAAACACCACAATTTGCGGTATGCTTCGTTTATCGCCAATCGCAAAAATATTCATTTAACTCTCCACCCAGTAAAAACTTCACTTCAAACAACTAAACTATATACATTATACTGCCTCACATCATCAATCACTACAAGCATCCTCCAATAATACTCCAACTCCGACAATACAAGCCGCAGTTGCAGCGAACACGCCGGGGCCAGTGCCACCCGCTATTAAACCGCATACAAAAGAAGCGGAAACTATTAGACCGTACTCAAAACCAGACAGCTCACCAGGCCCTATGCCCGCACATGCATTCTCGCCGGGTTCGGGTTCGGGTTCGGGTTCGGGTTCGGGTTCAGGGCCTGTTGGAGGCGCATTATAAAGACTAGGGTTGCCTATCGGGGCATCAAACATTAGAGCCCAAAAAAAAGATGACCCCGGAGGAGGTCTTAACCCTTGTGTTAATGTTTCCTCACACATTGGATCCTGTTCACAAGACCAACCATCCTGAGCAAAAACGCCACTTGAAATCAAAAGAAATAATAATAAAACGAACACTCTATTTAGCATAGCCGACCTACCTCTCTGTTTTTTTTCTTAACCATAAATGATCTAAAAACCCTAGTCTATTCATCTTGCTAGGATGGTTCTATTACTACAGGAATTTCCCCGGAGCACCCCCTTTCTGTCTTGATACTTTAGATGAACACGACGACTATCATGGCATAGGGGGGGGGGGTTGTCAACCCACCCAAGGCCTTGTCCAATATTACAAAATACAGGGCAAAATACAGGACAGGCACGAATGGCACTAAGTTAAGCCTGTTTAGCAGGTAATAATTGCTGTTTTAATTTGCCTGAAATGAGATAATAGGACATGAAAAACATGGACAATACAGCAGACAATACAGGCAGACAATACAGGACAGGCGCATTTTAGAACAACTTCCGTTTTTGCCACGAGTAAAAGTTGAAGATTTCTTACAAGATGGTGAGTCACTTGACTCAAATGTAAGGTGATTGAGCGCAGGCCTGGTATCTGTCAGTGTTCAAAAAAAGGCTCTTTCCCTGACCGGGTGAGTAGATTATCCTAGAGTGCATCCCAAGCATTGGTGTGAAGCTTATTTTTGAGTGGTACAATTTTGAATATCATCACAGCGGTTTGGCGGGTTTTACCCCGAACCAACATAGAGAAAGTAATATGAGCCAAAGCAACACCCAGAGCGTCACAAATATCACCACCCATGTACTAGATACAGCCAAAGGCTGCCCGGCTGCGGGTATAGCCGTGAAACTGGAGTTTTTTGACACCGAAGATCATTGGCAATTACTTGCCACTGGCAAAACCAATGCCGATGGCCGCATAATGCAGTGGCTGGATGCACCGGCCAAAGCAGGTAAATACCGGCTAAGCTTTGATACCGGAAGCTACCATCAGGGTAAGGGCTTTTTTCCTAGCGTAGTGATTGAATTCCAGATCGATGCCGCGGATACTCACTACCATGTACCGCTACTGTTAAGCCCTTTCAGCTACTCAACCTACCGGGGCAGTTAATGAATACCGAAATCAACAGATCCATCAAACCTGAGATGCTTGATACAATTTTCGCTAAACTTGCGAGCGCGAATCAACAGTTCTCAGTACATTACCCAGGTGATGGCGAAGCACAACAACCCACCCATACACTCTACGGTGGCGCGCAATTATACAAAGCTACATCTACCCAAAAAATTGGCGAACTGGCATTGGCTGCTTTCCACAAATATGCCCCGGATGCACCCAGCTTTGCTAAAAGTCTCGATTTGCCCGGTGATCTGAAACTATGGCAGAAAGTGCACTCCCGGGTTGAAGCACGCTTAAAAAAATGTGCTGTTGAAGACTTCAGAATAGATTTCGAAGATGGTTATGGTAATCGACCCGATGCGGAAGAAGATGCAACGGCTGCCTTTACCGCACAACAATATGCATTGGCAATAAAGCAGAGTATTGCGCCCCCTTATATGGGTATTCGCATTAAGCCTTTTAACGAAGAACTCAAACAACGCAGCGCCAGAACTCTGGATATATTTATTTCAACTTTGGTTAAAGAAAATAATGGACAGATTCCCGATAATTTTGTGGTTACCATCCCCAAAGTCTTAATCCCTGAACAAGTTACCGCCTTTGTCAGTTTGCTCGATCATCTTGAGCAACAGCTTGGGCTTGCGCCTGACAGCCTGAAGATTGAAATAATGGTGGAAAATACCCAAGCGCTGTTAAGTCAGGATGGGGTTAGTCATTTACCCCTGATTTATAAGGCCACTCAGGGTCGTTGCCGAGGGGCACACTTTGGTACCTATGATTACACCGCCAGTTTTGATATTACAGCAGCATTCCAAACCATGGATCACCCCAGCTGTGATTTTGCCCTGCAGATGATGAAACTGGCCTTCGCCGGCACCGGTGTTTGGCTGTCAAACGGGGCAACCGGCGTAATGCCCATTGGTGATGAAGAAACAGTGCATAAAGCCTGGCGACTTAGCTTTAATAACATTACCCACTCACTGGAAATGGGTTTCTATCAAGGCTGGGACTTGCACCCGGCACAAATACCGATTCGTTATGCCGCCAGTTATACTTTCTTTCTGATAAGTCTTGAACAAGCTTCCATCCGCTTGAAAAACTTTATTGATAAAGCAGCCCAAGCAACCCTAGTGGGTGATGTCTTTGATGATGCTGCCACTGGTCAGGGCTTGCTGAATTTCTTTTTGCGTGCGCTCAGTTGTGGTGCTATTAGCGAGGCCGAAATCACCCATACTGGTTTAAGCCTAGAAGAACTTCGGTGTAAATCTTTTGTAAAAATTGTTAACAACAGGACCCGCTAAAAACAGATGAATAAACAGCGTGACTTCGTTCTGGTATATATAAACGGCAAGCGTAGAGAAATACGCGGGCAGCAGGCGTTTCTCACGCTCTCAGATTACCTGCGATTAGAACTACAATTACGGGGTACGAAAGTCGTCTGCGCCGAGGGTGATTGTGGTGCCTGTACGGTATTGTCAGGCCCGGTAACGGCTGATATGAAAAGCACCGATGTAGACTACCAAGCGATTAACGCCTGCATTGTTTTAATGCACTCTCTCGATTGCAGTCAGCTTATTAGCATTGAAGGCTTGAATCAAATTTACCCTGAAAGGCTACATCCAGTACAAAAATCAATGCTTGATTGTCACGGTTCACAATGTGGTTTTTGCACACCTGGAATTGTAATGGCGGTTGCCGGAATGCTGGAAGTGCCTGCAAAACTCACCGAGAAAAACGCCCGAAACTACCTTACCGGTAACTTATGCCGATGCACCGGCTATCAGCAAATTATTGATGCGGTAGTCAACACGGATATCAGCGACTATAAAGCGGCCAAAACGCATTTTCATAGCGACAGCATTCATGCCGAACTGGTCACAGCCGCGCAAACTCCAGTTAGTGTTCACTATAAAGATAATAGCTTCATCGCGGCAACTGATATTTCTGCCACTCTAGACTGCCTGCAAAGCCAACAAGAAAATACTGATGTGCCACAAATTTTCGCCGCAGCTACAGACCTTGGAGTGCAAATTAGCAAAGGCCATTTAGCCCGGCAGAACGCCCTGAGCTTACATCTGCTACCGGCATTATATGAATTTAAAATCACCCCAGAGCATTGCAGCATTGGTGCCCGAGTAACCCTTACGCAGTTACGCAGTAGAATCAAACAGCAGCAAGCGGAATTTAGTGATTTTCTGAATATATTCGCCTCTCCACAAATCAAAAACAACGCAACTTTGGTCGGCAATATAGCCAATGGCTCACCGATTGGCGATACCCTGCCCTTCCTAATGGTGATGGATGCCATTATCGTTATTCAAGGCTCGCAGGGGATTCGCAGATGTAACATCAATAAACTCTACTCCGGTTACCGGCAGTTAGAACTTGCCGCAAGCGAAATAATCACCCATGTCGAGATTCCGCATAAAGCAGACGGTGCGGAGTTAAAACTTTATAAAGTTTCTCAACGCCGGGATTTAGATATCAGCTGTGTTTCTGCTGCCTTCAAAGTGCAATTTGATCAGCACAATATTCTCATTGATGCCGCCATTGCATATGGTGGCGTTGCCGCTACCGTGTTGAGATTAACTGCCGTGGAAACAATGTTGAAAGGCCTACACAGAGATGAATTTTCCAGCCCTGAGAAATGCCAAGAAATTGCTGCCAGTATTGGTAGTAGCCTGAACCCACTCAGTGATGTGCGCGGAAGCGATAACTTTAGAAACACATTAATAGAAAACCTGTATAAGAAGTTCATCCATGAGCAAAAGGCTGAACAAATAGCGGGGGTATGTGATGAAAATTAAATCCAGCCCGCATGATTCAGCACGCAGTCATGTTAGTGGGCGCTCTGAGTTTATTGACGATCGTCCCAGACAACAAGGTGAGCTGCATGTAGAGGTTCTCTATTCGCCGGTGGCCTGTGGCAATATAGACAAGCTGGACTATAACACGGCACTAGAACTACCCGGCGTGGTCGCTATTTTTACCTATAAAGACCTAGACCAGAATCTCTGGGGCTCTATTGTCAAAGACCAACCGATTCTGGCAGAACAACAAGTTAATTATGTAGGCGAACCTATCGCTGTTATAGCCGCAGAAAACCAGCGTATTGCCCTTGCTGCCAAAAAGCTAATTATTCTTGATATTAGTACTAAAGACGCTGTACTCAACCTAAAGCAAGCACGCCAACAAGAAAGCTATATGGGTAGAACCTATAAACTCAGTTGCGGTGATAGTCAGGCTGCTATGGGTGCGGCTGAAAACCTAATCACAGGCACATTCATTAGTGGTGGACAGGATCATTTTTATCTTGAGTCACAGGCCTGCATTGCCTACCCGGAAGAAAATCAGTGCTTGCAGATTCATTCATCCGCGCAACACCCAACCGAGGTACAGCATGTAGTTGCAAGTACATTAGGGCTACAGCAGCATCAGCTTGTCTGTGTGGTTAAGCGCATGGGGGGTGGGTTTGGTGGCAAAGAATCTCAGTCTGCACACTATGCGGCACTGGCTGCCTTAGTCGCTTTGAAAACTCAAAAACCCGCACGCTTATGCCTGAGCAAAGATGATGACATGATCGCTACTGGAAAGCGCCATCCATTCCAGAGTGACTATAAAGCGGCATGTGATAAGCACGGTCGTCTGCTAGCACTGGAGGTCGATTTGTATGCCGATGGCGGTGCTTATCTAGACCTTAGCCCGGCTATATTGCAAAGGGCCATGTTTCATGTAGACAATGCCTATTATCTTGCCAATGCGACAATAAATGGCACAATTTGTAAGACCAATACCCAGCCCCATACCGCATTCAGAGGTTTTGGCGGGCCACAGGGCGCGGCAATCATTGAGCATATACTCGAAGAGATCGCCCAATCCCTCGGTGTTGATGCCTTAGCGGTACGCAAACTGAATTGTTATCAGGGTGAGAACATTAGCACCCACTACGGGCAACTGGTTGAAAATAATGTTTTGCCCGAACTGTTTGCGCAAATTGAAAGTTCCAGCAGCTACCAACAACGCCGAAAAGACATAAATGAATATAATAAACAAGCTGGCACCTTGGTAAAAGGCCTAGCGGTTACGGCAGTAAAATTTGGAATTTCTTTTACTACCCGCTTTTTAAATCAGGGCAATGCATTGGTAAACATTCATCTGGATGGCAGCATCCAGGTATCCACCGGAGCCACTGAAATGGGTCAGGGAGTAAATAGCAAAATCCGCGGGGTTGTTAGTGATGCCTTTGGTATTGATGTTGAAGATGTGCGCATGATGCCCACATCAACTGAGAAAAATGCAAACACCTCAGCAACGGCAGCCTCCAGTGGTAGTGATATTAATTGCGCAGCAGCTTTAATCGCCTGCGAAAAAATCGCGGCTAGACTGGCTAATTTAGCTGCCCAAGTTTGGGCTAAGCCCAGCACCGTTAAATCGCAAGAAGAATACGAAGTAAACTCGGAAATAGATACCAATAATGTTATTTTCTCCGGTGGACAAGTTTTTGATCAGCGCGACGCTAATAAAACCATTCCCTTTAACAAACTGGTAAAAACCGCCTACCTTAATCGTATCAACCTAAGTGACTATGGCTATTACAAGACACCAAAAATTCACTTTGATTATTTGACCACAAAAGGTCGGCCATTTCTTTACTACACCAACGGCGTTGCGGTTAGCGAAGTCAGTGTGGATAAATATACTGGCGAAGTAAAGATTTTACGGACTGATATTTTGATGGATTTAGGGCGGCTGCTGAATGAGGGCATTGATTATGGTCAGACAGCCGGCGGCTTTGTTCAGGGCGCTGGCTGGGTTACTACAGAAAAGCTTTTTTATGACGATGGTGGCAAGCTGATTTCACACTCTCCAACCACTTATAAAATCCCGAACATTCAGGATACTCCCCGAGTTTTTAATATAGATTTTCTAGAAAACAACACAAACACCATTAATGTACGGGCAAGCAAAGCGGTTGGAGAACCGCCGCTTTTGCTAGGATTAAGTGTTTGGACTGCTATAAAAAACGCCATCCACAATGCTGGTGTTGATGATACATCGAAACTTCAGATTCCGGCCACTAATGAAGAAATTATCCGTATTCTTGGCAATGCGAGCTAATTACAATGCATATTGAAGCAAGTTACCACCAACATATACAACAACTTAGCGAACATAGCATAGATTTTGTTTCAATCCAAATAATTGCTATAAAAGGTAGCGCACCCCAGGTGGTTGGGGCAAAAATGCTGGTCACCGCAGATTGCACCAGCAGCCCATTTTCGGGCACTGTCGGCGGTGGAAAACTGGAATTATTTGCCATTGAGCATGCAAAAAAATTACTCGCAGCAGATAATCAGCAAGCGACCGATAATCTAAGCCTGAACTTACAAAAAGATATTTCGATGACCTGTGGTGGCGTGGTGCAGTTGTTTTTTGAAGTCTACCGTCACAGCAGTTGGAACATAGCCGTATTTGGTGCCGGTCATATTAGCCAGGCACTTATCCCGATTTTACTAACGCTGAACTGCAAAATTCAATGTTTCGATAACCGCACAAATTGGTTAGAGAAACTACCTGATTCGCCAGCACTGACTAAAACCAGACTGGATGAGCTTTCTGATGCCATCGAGGAAATCCCCAATGATAGTTATATTATTGCAGTCACACGTGGACACAGTGAAGATGTAAAAATTATTGAAAAACTGCTTCAACACAGAAACCCACCTTTCATAGGAATTATCGGCAGCAAATCTAAAGCAGTTGCAATCAAAAAACAGCTCAAGGCACTTGGTATCAAGCAACACCAGCTAGAGCAGATACACTGCCCTGTCGGTCTGCCTATCGGCGAAAACATACCCAGCGAAATTGCCATCAGCATTACCGCGCAGTTATTACAGCTAAAGCCCAAACTTTCGCATTTTACTAGTGGCGAACAAGCGCAACTCTGAAACAACTGATTAGTCTATTGGGAGTCTACCCTGCTTACCCATAAATGCAATGGGTCTCAGGGCTGGTGAATGCCTGATTCATTCTCGAGCATTCTAGAAAGTTTTGGGTAAATCAACCCACCAGTTTGTAGGCAACCTGTGATTTTCACTCGTAGCAAAAACGGGAATGCTTCTATTGAGCGTCTGTCCTCAGATTTCCCTCAGATTTCCTACTACGAACATTAGACTCACAAAGTAGATAAAAAAACCAAACTTCCCCAAAAGTATTTGTACGGTCATTTACTAACCCTCATAACTTTGAAATACACAGTCACCCCCAAATACCCCACAACACCGCTGTATAAGAAACTTCATTAGCTACAGTCTGCCCGTAACATCGTTGACTTACAATAAGAAATTTATTTTTGCTGTCTGAAAGTCTATAAATACACTACAACAACACATCCTAAACCAGCTGAGTCCCTGCTTAAATGCGGATAAGTATCTGATATTTAGTTTGGCAGGGAATACTTAGTCTAGTTATACACAAAAGAGGCTATATATTCACCCCAATGCCATCAACCCCCAACTACACCCCTACCCTCCTCGCATCGGATTATTAGGATGCCCACCCCAATTCAAATAAGGCTTCCCATTCTCCACCTCCACCATACTAATACAATCAGGCACCGGGCAAACCAACTCACATAAGTTACAACCAACGCATTCATCATCAATTACCGTATAGCTGCGCTTGCCGTCGCTATCTTTGCTGGCGCGAATGGCCTGATGCGAAGTATCTTCACACACGATATGACAAAGGCCACATTCGATGCACTTATCCTCATCAATGCTGGCAATGGTTTCATAATTTAAATCCAGGTGTTGCCAGTCGGTTACATTGGGAATGGCGGCACCTCTGAAATCTTCGATGCTGTTATAGCCTTTGCTGTCCATCCAGTTATTTAAACCATCAACAAGATCATCAATAATGCGGTAGCCGTAGCGCATGGCGGCGGTACATACTTGCACACTGCCACAGCCAAGGGCGATAAATTCAGCCGCATCGTGCCAGTGATTGATTCCGCCAATACCTGAAATGGGTAGGTTTTGGGTTTGCGCATCGCGGGCTATTTCGGACACCATGCTCAGTGCGATAGGACGAACTGCAGGACCACAGTAGCCGCCGTGCGCGCCTTTGCCTGCTACCGTTGGCATTGGCGCCATAATATCAAGGTCAACTGAGACTATTGAGTTGATGGTGTTGATTAAGGAAACTGCATCTGCGCCGCCTTCGTGCGCGGCCCTGGCGGGTTGTCTTATATCTGAAATATTTGGGGTTAGTTTTACAAAAACCGGTAAGTCGGTATAAGTTTTGCACCAGCCGGTTACATCACGAATATATTCCGGCACCTGCCCTACAGCCGCACCCATACCGCGTTCGCTCATGCCGTGCGGACAACCGAAATTTAGCTCGACTGCATCACAACCGGTTTGCTCTACTCTTTGTAGAATTTCTTTCCAGGCTTGTTCATTGCAAGGCACCATTAATGAGACCACCATAGCCCTATCTGGCCAGGCTTTTTTTACAGCGGCGATTTCATCTAGATTGACCTGTAGTGGTCGATCGGTGATTAACTCGATGTTGTTAAAGCCGATCATTCGCTGGCCGTTATAATCTACTGAACCATAGCGCGAGCTAACATTAACTACTGGCGGGCCGGCTTCACCCAGGGTTTTCCAAACCACCCCGCCCCAACCAGCCTCAAAAGCTCGTTCGACATTGTATTGTTTATCTGTGGGTGGTGCCGATGCCAACCAAAATGGATTGGGTGAAGTCACTCCGGCAATTTTACAACTAAGATCAGCCATGGTTATTTCAAATACTCGTGAATGGAAAGAGCGGCCAATTTGCCGTCGTTTACAGCCTCTACTGTCAGGTCAGCACCAGTAGTACAATCACCACCAGCCCAGACATTATTCAGGCTGGTGCGTTGTTGCTCATCTACCTGAATTCTGCCAGCTACTATCTGTGGGCCTTCGCTATCGCTTAGTGGTTGGCTGTCAAAAGACTGGCCTATAGCTTTGAATAGTTGGTCGGCGGGCAGGCTAAAGTTCTCGCCAGTGCCAACCAGACGGCCATTTGAATCAGTTTGCGTATATTCAAACTCAACGGCGCTTAGCTTGCCATCAGCTGCATGGATGGCGACTGGTTTGCCCTGGGTTCGAATGACTACACCGTTAGTTTGAGCAATTTCCTGCTCATACTCAGTGGCTCCCATTGCTTTAAGGCCACGGCGATAAACCATACTGACATTTTCTGCCCCCAGTTTCTTTATTTGTACGGCTATATCAATGGCGGTATTACCACCACCGATAACCACCACATCACGACCTACTGGTAGACTGGATAAATCCTGTTGGCGTATATCTTCAATATAATCGACCGCGTTATACACGCCATCCGCTGCTTCATTATCCAGACCAAGCGCGTTTACAGCAGTATGCCCAAGGCCGATAAATACTGCATCAAATTGCTGGCGTAGTTTATCCAGGCTGATATCTTTACCTAGGGATTTTTCATACTCGATTTCAATGCCACCGATACCAAGTATAAACTCCACTTCTTTAGCTGCGCGTTGGTCGTTCATTTTATAAGCCGCAAGGCCATATTCATTTAGGCCGCCAGCTTTAGGCCGTGACTCGAAAACACTCACTTGATGACCTAACATTGCCAACCGGTGGGCACAAGATAATCCGGCAGGACCTGCACCAATTACGGCGATATGTTTACCGCTATCGGGGGCACGCTGGAAAGGTTGTTTTGCCTGTGCGAATAAGTGGTCAGTTGCGAAGCGTTGTAGCTGCCCAATAACCACAGGTTTTTGCTCGGAGGTATTTTTAACACACACTTGTTCGCATAATTCTTCCACCGGACAAACTGTGGCACAGGTGCCACCCATGATGTTTTCTTCAAGGATGGTTGTTGCGGCCCCGTTTAGATTCCCGCTAGAAATCTTGCGAATAAAGCCGGGTATATCTATACCGGTTGGGCAGGCATCAACACAGGGTGCATCGTGGCAGAATAGACAACGGGCAGCTTCTTGCTCTGCTTGAAGCAGATTTAACGGCGCATGTAAATCAACAAAGTTCTCATCGATTTTCTCGACGCTCAGGCGGCTTTTTTGAATGCTCATAGGCGTTGGTTCCGCATTAAAATATAATAAACCAGACTGGATATTGCCAGGCCGATAAACCAGGCATAGTTATACAAATTCACAATAAACCCTTCTCCACTATACAAACCAACATGTGCCAGGAAGCCTGGAATATTGGGAATAATACCAATAATCAATGCAGTGATAGCACGGGGATTCACTCTCCCATACCTACCCTTGCGCCGATATAAGTCCGCTACATCTAGCTCGGTTTTACGGATCAGAAAATAATCCACCAGGATAATCCCAATAATTGGGCCTAATAGTGCTGAATACCCGATCAGCCAGGTGAAAATATATCCGCTGGGGTCAGCGATGAGCTTCCAGGGCATCATTAAAATGCCAATAATGCCGGTAATATAGCCACCGCGTTTAAAGTCTATTTTTGCCGGTAACAGATTAGAGAAAGCATTGGCGGGGCCTACAACATTAGCTGCCGCATTGGTTGAAATAGTAGCAATAATCACCGCCACCATAGAGAACAACACCAACCAGGGGGATTCAAAACGACGCACTAAAACCACCGGATCCCAGATAGCTTCACCAAAAATAATAATAGTGGCACTGGTAACAGCAACACCGATAAAAGCGAAGAAAGTCATGGTGGTGGGCAAACCCGATAATTGCCCAATTACCTGTGCGCGCTGAGAGCTAGCATAACGGGTAAAATCGGAAATATTCAGAGTTAATGTGGCCCAGAAACCGACCATCGCTGTGAGGCTAGGCCAGAATAAATTCCAGAATTCTTGCGATGTTTTAAATTGTGATTTAGCTTCCAGCATCGGCCCAAAGCCATCAGCCTGTTGATATGCCCAAAGCAGCAAGCCCAGCCCGCACAACAACAGGAAGGGCGCGGCAATATGCTCCAGAATTCTAATTGAGTTGATACCCTTCCAAATCAACCAGATATTCATCGCCCAAAAGACCATAAAACAGGCAAATTGCACCAGTTGCACACCCATCCATGCGGGTAATACAGCGGGTAGCTCAGCCGCTGCCGGCCAAAAAATCAATATAATGGTGTATATAGCTGCACCACCTATCCAGGTCTGGATACCAAACCAGCCACAGGCAACTATCGCCCGTAGTAAGGCAGGAATATGTGCACCGTAAATACCGAAGGCCGCGCGTGCAAATACCGGAAACGGGATGCCATATTTAGTCCCGGCATGGCCAGACAAAGACATCGGAATAAAGACAATCAGATTGCCCAGCAGCACGGTGAACATGGCTTGCTGCCAGCTCATACCGCCATTGACCAAAGATGCAGCAATCATATAGGCGGGAATATTTACCGCCATGCCTACCCACAAAGAAAAGAAGCTAACCGCTTTCCAGTCGCGCTGTGCCGCGGGTACCGGGGCTATATCCGGGTTGCTAAGACCGGGGTCAAAATCGGACTTTGCTGCCTCCACTTACAACTCCGTCAGCTGGCCATAGGTTTCCGGGCGACGATCGCGGAAAAACTGCCAGTTATTGCGAACCTCGCGTATTTGATCAAAATCAAGCTCGGCAATTAACATTTCATCTTCGGTTTCACTGGCTTGGGCGACAATCTTCCCACGCGGGTCGGCAAAGTAGGAAGAGCCATAAAATCTACCAATATTCCAGGGGGCTTCTTCACCCACCCGGTTAATTGCAGCAATAAAATAACCGTTTGCAGCCGCGTGTGCGGGTTGTTCAAGCTCCCATAAGTATTGCGAAAGCCCGGCAACGGTGGCTGATGGGTTAAATACGATATCCGCGCCATTCAGGCCCAAACAACGGGCACCATCCGGAAAGTGGCGGTCGTAACAAATATACACACCAACATTGCCATAGGCTGTTTTGAATACGGGATAACCTAGATTTCCAGGTTTGAAAAAGAATTTTTCCCAAAAACCTGCTACCTGAGGAATATGGTTTTTACGGTATTTACCAAGGTATGTACCATCGGCATCAATTACGGCGGCGGTATTAAAATAAACACCGGGCATATGTTCTTCATATATTGGTACTACAATTACCATATTGAATTTACGCGCATACTCGCACATAAGCTGAGTAGTCGGACCATCGGGGATGGCTTCGGCTGCTGCATACCACTTGCTGTCCTGGGAAGGGCAAAAGTATGGGCCGTTAAAGATTTCCTGAAAACACAGCATTTGCACGCCTTTAGACCCAGCTTCCTCGATATAAGGAATATGCGCCTCAAGCATGGCTTTATTGTGCGCGGCAACACTCTCATCACCGTGTAATTTATTGCCGATTTGAATAATCGCAGCTTTAACCGTATTGGCCATTATTGTTCTCTCTATTTTTAGTCGTTAAAACTATATTAGTGGTTTAAACGGCGCGCGTTTAAGGTATTTGCCAAAGCCCTCACCTAGCTTCGCCTCGCCGTTATCAATTGCTATCGTTCCCCGCAAAATGGTAGTTCGGGTTTTGCCCTGCACCTGCCAGCCTTCATAGGGATTATAGTCTACCCGCATATGGTGGGTATCGGCAGAGATTGTATGCTGGACTTGCGGGTCAAAAATGATGATATCCGCATCAGATCCAATGGCTATAGTGCCCTTACGGGGAAACAGGCCAAATATTTTAGCAGCTCCAGTTGAACTCATCTCGACAAACTTGTTCAGCGAAATACGGTTTTTAACCACCCCCTCACTGTATAACAATTCAAACCGGTTTTCGATACCGGGAGCACCATTGGGGATTTTTGAAAAATCATCTTTGCCCATGGCTTTTTGATCCATACAGAAAGGACAATGGTCGGTAGCCACATGATGTACCAGATTCTGGTTAATGCCATCCCATAGCGCCTGCTGGTCTTTTTTCTTTCTTAGTGGAGGACTCATAACCACTTTGGCGCCTTCAAAACCCTCTTTGAAATATTCAGAATCATCTAATAACAAATATTGAATACAGGTTTCAACATGAACCTTCTGACCACGCATAGTTGCTGTTTTGACCCGTGCCAAGGATTCTTCGCAAGTGGTATGCACAATATACAATGAACAACCGGACTCATAGGCAAGATCAATAGCTCGGCCGGCAGCCTCGGCTTCACAAATGGCAGGTCTGGAAAGCACATGATATTTTGGTGAGGTATTGCCTGCCGCCAGGTTCTGTTCAATATTACGATCCACCATATCGCCGTTTTCGCAATGGGTAGTAATAATTCCGCCATGCTCTACCAGTTCCTGCATCAGCTCAAACATCTGCCGGTCATCGACCATTAAAGCGCCCTTATAGGCCATAAATACTTTGAATGAATTAATTCCGTGCTCGTGAATGACCTTGGGTATTTCTTTACGAGTTTCAGGATTGAAATCTGTCACCGCGCAGTGAAAGGCATAATCGCCAACTGCATGTCCATCGGCTTTTTTGTGCCAGTCCTGCAACGCGGCCTCTAGGCTATCTCCTTGAGTCTGAATGGCAAAATCGATGATGGTGGTGGTGCCGCCATGTAAACCCGCCAGCGTGCCGGTTTCAAAGCTATCACTGGCATGGGTTCCCATAAAGGGTAATTCCATGTGGGTATGGGCATCAATCCCGCCGGGAAACAAGTAGCAACCCTCGGCATCAATCTCTCTGTCGGCTGTGATATCCAGTTGTTGACCGATCATAGAAACAGTTTCACCTTCAATATATACATCCGCAAGATACTTATCGGTAGCGGTCACCACCATGCCATTTTTAATTAACAACGAAGCCATCTAATTTTCTCCTAGCCACTAATTTTCAATTCTGCTCTAATCAGGGTAACATCTACAGGGACAATTCGCAGGGAAAGAGCATGGATAATTTTTTACAAGCAGCTATTGATGAAGCAAAAAAAGGACTTGATGAGGGCGGAATACCGATAGGTTCGGTGATTGTTCATCAAGGAAAAATCATTGGTCGCGGGCATAATCGCCGGGTGCAACAAGGCAGCCCGATCTTACATGGTGAAATGGATGCTTTCGAGAATGCCGGCAGGCAAACAGCCCAGGTTTACCGAGAATGCGTGCTCTACACCACGCTATCACCATGTTCTATGTGCAGCGGCGCCATATTATTATATGAAATCCCCCGAATCATCATCGGCGAGAATAAAACCTTTATGGGCGAAGAAGAACTATTGCGCAGCCGCGGGGTGCAACTAGAAGTCCTTCAGGATCAAACTTGTATAGATATGATGCAAGCTTTTATTCAGCAACGACCCGAATTGTGGAATGAAGATATTGGGGTGTAAGCTAGTTATTGATTCCGGCACTTCCGGATTAACCTAAACTTAAAAAAACATCACCTAATGTAGGCATTGCAACACCCGATGATCAAACCCAGCGCAAACTAATCGTATCCAGTGGTGGAGATAAATAAACCTCCTTAGCTTATGCTTTTTCTAACAGACAATATAAGCTTCCTAATACTCATGCTAATTGCGGTAATATATTACATGGAAATCATTGTATGTAATAATCGCAGCAGTACATTCCTCACTCAAGGCACACCCTTATGAGCACAACATCGAGCACAGCGTCTACGGAATTCTCAAACCGGCAACGCACTTTCATTCGTTATTTCACCGCCATTTTGACCGACCTAGTGGTATTAGGTTTGTTTAGTCAATATTGGGATCGAGTTGAAATCAGTAGTTTTACAGTGGCTCTTGCAGCGGCTGTTTTATTACAGGTGCTGCTGAAAGCCACTGTTTTCCTTGAGCATAAAGTTGGGGAATACATCAACAAACACTCGCTAAAGTTCACTAAGTTCAAGCGCATATTTTCCGCCTGGGCCATCCTGTTTGTATCCAAACTGCTTATCCTTGAAGCCTTAAACATAGCCTTTGGTGATGATTTGAATTTCATCGGTAAATGGCATGGATTAGTGCCCTTCATTATTGTCGTGCTTGCGATATTTGCTGCCGAAGCACTGATCAACCGGTTTTACCGCTTCCTCGGCGATAAGCCTGCACAAGGAGAATAAGATGCGTTTCATTACTCTACTTTTACTGGCCGGTCTGTTCGGCAACGCCCATTCAGGAACACTTAGCCCGGCGGCGAAAGAAATGGCCGCCGCTCCGGTAACCAGTCAAGTCACTGGTGTGCGTCACCAAGGCAAAGTTATCTGGCATGAACTCATCACCCCGGATGTACGCCTGGCCGGCAAGTTTTATGAAAAGATGTTTGACTGGAAACTGGACTATAACGGCAGTTATACCGATATCTTTTTTGAAGGAAAAGCCATTGGTGGAATGATCGAAGTCAAACCCAAGACTGAACCGGGTGCTGCAGCTTTGTGGATTCCCTCAATTTCCGTAAAGGATGTGGATAAGGCTGTCGCTGCTGCTACTCAACTGGGAGGAAAAACTCTGAAACCTGCAGTTGATCTTGGTAAACGCGGAAGAGCGGCTTTAATTGCTGATCCCGACGGGCGACACTTTGCCCTCTTGTCAACGCTGAGCGGCGACCCACAGGATGGACAAGCGAGTTTCAATAGCTGGTTATGGGATGAAATCTGGAGCAAAGATATGGACTCCAGTGAAACCTTCTACACTGATTTGCTGGGCTATGACCAGGTTGCTGAAGGCCATGATTATTTGGTGCTATTAGCAAAAAATAAATGGCGGATGGGTATCCGTAAAATCGGAAATGATAAAGAGTTCAGCCTCTGGGTGCCGGTTATCCGGGTGCGTGATATCCATGCCAGCACCCGCCAGGTTGAGCCTGCCGGTGGCAAGGTGTTGCTCTCTCCTGAGCAAACACCGGGTGATGGCAAGGCTGCACTTATCAGCGACCCTACTGGAGCCTTAATATTGATTCAGCAGTGGGAATATTCTGCCAGTAAAGGAGAACAATAATGAAAACCATTGCAAAAATTGGCTTGATATCCTTCCTTCTGGTTTTGGCGGGCTGCAGTTCCACATATAACCCCTACTCCACTTCGGTAGGATTCAGCACAGGTATCTATGGCGGTTACGGTTACCCTTATGGTGGTTATGGCTATTATCCAGGCCGACCCTATTACCCCGGCCATCCTGGAAAACCGAATCACCCTAACCGTCCAGACAGACCGACCACCAAACCTATACCAAAACCTGGAGTGAGCGGCAGACCATCTTCAAGACCTTCCTCCATGGGCCGTCCACGCGGTGGCATGAGCCGGTCCATGCGAATGCCACGAGGTGGCCGTAGACGGTAACATCTATGTATATCGAGTTAGCCATTGTCGCCCTGTTTATCTTCATATACAGTCTGGTCGCTGGTCGTGTCGAGCGCTCGGCCATATCCGGACCTATGGTATTCGTCATTGTTGGCTTCTCGCTGGGGCCTTATGGTCTCGGTTGGTTTAAAGGTGATGCTACCAGCGCCGACTTACGTTTGCTTGCCGATTTAACTCTGGCTCTAATCCTGTTTACTGATGCTGCAAACTCTGACTTAGCCACACTAAAGCGACAATTTAGAATTCCATCACGCATGCTCATGCTAGGTTTGCCCGGGGTTATAGCGCTGGGAATTGTTACCGCCTTGCTGATGTTCGATTTCTTATCCCTTTTTGAGGCGGCAATCTTGGGCACCATGCTTGCAGCGACTGATGCCGCACTGGGTAAAGCTGTCATCACCAATAAAGTCGTGCCCAGCCGACTCCGCGAGGGGCTAAATATTGAAAGTGGCCTAAATGACGGTATTTGTGTGCCTATTTTACTATTTTTCATTGCCTTGGCTGTAAGCGCCGAATCCGGACAGCGCGAAGTATCCGCCATAGCTTTATTGGTGCAGGAAGTTGGCATAGGATTAATCGTTGGTCTTGGACTTGCATTCATCGGTGTAAAATTATTACATTGGTGCCAAAAACAAGGCTGGCTAACCGACATTTGGACGCAGGTGACTGTCATTGCTTTGGCCATTGCATCTTTTGCTATCGCCCAGAGCCTGCATGGCAGCGGTTATATAGCCGCTTTCACCGGTGGTTTGTTGTTTGGCTATTTTGCAAAAGATGCTACTCATAAACTAGTGCTGGCAGCAGAAGGCACCGGCGAGACGCTGGCATTGGTAACCTGGTTAATGTTTGGTGCGATGGTTATCAGCCCGGCACTGCAGTTATTTAGCTGGGAAGTCATACTCTATGCAGTATTAAGTCTTAGCATTATCCGGATTGTGCCAATTTACATATCTTTAACAGGCTTGGGGGAAAGTAACGCAAGTCGCTTTTTTCTCGGTTGGTTTGGTCCGCGAGGGCTCGCCAGCATAGTGTTTGCCATTATCGTCATCAATGCCGGCGTTCCAAACGCGGAATTTCTCGCATTGGTAGTTACCTGCACTGTATTTATAAGTTTGATAGCTCACGGAATCACTGCCCGCCCTTTAGCGCGCTGGATTGGTCGTAAAGAAAAAGTCAACAGGGAAAGCAATTAATGTTCATCAAATCTATTTCTACAGCCAGCCTTATCTTCGCCTTGCTGTCTCCTGTTGTAGCCCAACAGTCCAAACCGCCACCTGGGGTTCTAGTTGCCCCGGCCAGCCAGCAGGATCTGGTGCGTACTTCAGACTTATTGGGTAAAACCATGGCAGTCAACGATGTCTCTATCCGCGCGCGGGTTTCTTCATATTTGCTTGAAAAGAACTTCCGCGAAGGCAGTGAAGTTGAAAAAGGCACTATTTTGTTCCGCCTTGACCCTGAAATATATCAGGCAGTAGTGGCGGCTGATAAAGCTGGGGTATCTGAAGCCAAGGCATTAGTTGCCCAGACCACCTCCGATTTTGCACGCTATACCGAACTGAGCAAAAAAAATTATGTCTCCAAACAAGACCTTGACTTGAGCCGGGCAAATAAACTCCAGGCGATAGCCAAACTGGAATCGGCATATGCCAAGCTCTCTCGTTCTAAGATTGATCTTGCCGATACAGTGCTGAGCGCACCCATAAGTGGCCGCGTGGGACGCAGCAATATCAGTATCGGTAATTTAGTTGATAGCAGCAGCGGCGAGTTGGTGCGTTTAGTTGAACTAGACCCAATCTATGTAAGTTTTAATATTTCTGAATCACAGTTACTGACTATTCAGGCACAAGCCGAAGCCAGGGAGTTACATGGCGACTCACCCGAACACTTTAACTTCAAGTTAATCTTACCCGATGGGGAACTACACCCGCAGGCGGGTAGTTTGGAGTTTATTGATAATGTGGTCAACCCGCTAACTGGTACTATTCTGGTAAGGGCCAAGTTTGCCAGCCCCGATAAAAACCTGATTCCAGGTCTCAATGTTATTATTCAAATCAGCTCTCAGGAGGCGGCAACCGAACTAACCATTCCACAAGTTTCAGTACAAGAAGATCAAACAGGTTATTTTGTAATGGTAGTAGACAATAGCAATAGGGTCGAAAAACGCGCAGTAACTTTAGGGCGTAAAGTTGGTGTCGACTGGGTGGTAAATGACGGCCTGATTATAGGAGAGATGGTTATAGTTAGCGGGGTGCAAAAAGTAAGGCCTGGAATTACAGTTAACCCAGAACCTGCTCCTACTTTAAACCCGAAAGGATAAAGCGCAGTGATTAGCTCCTTTTTTATTACCCGTCCAAAGTTTGCCTTTGTAATTTCCATTGTTATCAGTATTGCCGGGGTATTGGCGTTAGTATCATTGCCAATCGATCGTTACCCGGAGCTAACTCCACCTAGTGTAAAAGTAAGTGCAGTTTTCCCCGGCGCTGATGCCACCACCATTGCTGATACCGTTGCCGGACCACTGGAATCGGCAATCAATGGGGTTGATGACATGTTATATATGTCATCAAATAGCGCCAACGATGGCAGCTATGTATTAACCGTAAGTTTTGCCGTTGGCACCGACCCTGATACCGCCACCGTTAATGTGCAAAACCGGGTCTCTCAGGCAACCCCAAAACTACCTGAGGAGGTCAAGCGCCAAGGGGTAACCGTACGCAAGCAATCCAGCAGCATGCTGCTGATAGTCAATATAATTTCCCCTGAAGATACTTTTGACTCACTGTTCCTAAGTAACTATACAGATATCAATATTCGTGATGCCCTGGCGCGCATCCCCGGCGTTGGCGATGCCAGTATTATCGGTGCCCGAGACTACAGCATGCGCCTGTGGCTGGAGCCCAACAAACTCGCTGGCTTGGGCATGCAAGCCGATGATGTGATTAATGCCGTACGCGAGCAAAATGTTCAGGTTGCAGCTGGCAAACTAGGTGCCGAGCCAACCACAGGTAATACCCAATTTGAATACACTTTAAGAACCAAGGGCAGACTCACTACTGCCGCTGAATTTGCAAATATAATAATTCGAGTAAACTCTGATGGCGGCATTGTTCGGGTTAAAGATGTAGCGCGGGTAGAGCTTGGGGCTAAAAGCTATGCATCCTACGGTTTGTTGGACGGCAAAGACTCGGCCCTATTGGCTATATATCAAGCCCCCGGCGCCAATGCACTGGAAATGTCGGCAGCAATCAGAGCTGAGATGGATGCTCTCGCCAGCCGCTTTCCGGATGATGTCGAGTATCGTATTCTCTATGATTCTACCGACTTGATTGGCGCCTCGATTTCTGAACTGGTGGTAACCCTGATGGTGGCAATACTGCTAGTAGTGCTGGTGGTTTTCATCTTCATTCAAGATTGGCGCTCAACCCTAATACCCATTATCGCCATTCCGGTTTCTTTAATCGGCACTTTCGCCGGGCTGATGGCATTAGGCTATAGCATTAACCTGATTACCTTGTTTGGCCTGATTTTGGCTATTGGTATAGTTGTGGATGACGCCATTATAGTAGTAGAGAATGTGCAACGACACATGGCCGCCGGACTCAAACCAAGCGATGCCACCTATAAAGCCATGAGCGAAATATCCGGTGCGATAATTGCCACCACCCTGGTATTATTGGCAGTGTTTGTACCGGTTGGTTTTATCCCTGGAATGACCGGCCTGCTATTTAAACAATTTTCGGTAACCATCTCTATTGCGGTGCTGATTTCATCAATAAATGCGCTTACTCTTAGCCCCGCCCTGTGCGCGATTTTTCTAAAACCAATCGACACCCTGCCAGAGACCGGTTTTTTCGGCTGGTTTAACCATCAATTCGAGAAATTACGCCATCTATACGCAAAACTTGTAGCCCGTTTATTAAAAACCTCATCTTTGGCACTGATTCTCTTTGCCGGCATTGTTGTTTTGGCATCCGTATTGATGAAAACCATACCCTCAGGTTTTGTGCCGCTTGAGGATAATGGGGCGTTCGTGATCGATATTCAGCTTCCAGATGGGGCTTCCCTCAGTCGCACTGAAGCAATTATGGAACAGGCATCGCTGATTGTGAAAAATCAGCCGGGGGTAACCAATATTATCAGCGCCCCTGGTTTCAGTATGCTCAAAGGTGCAGTCTCTGCAAACGCTGGAATGTTAATTGTAATTTTGGAGAGCTGGGATGAACGCACCGATAGCAGTGAACACGAAGAACAAATAGTAGCTAGCCTGAGAGCAAAACTCGGCAACATTGCCGGAGCTAACCTATTCCCCTTCCAATTCCCACCCATACCAGGGCTTGGCGCTACTGGCGGCTTTGAGTATCAATTGCAATCAACCGCATCTGCCAGCCCCCAGGAAATGGCTGCAGTTATGCGTGGCTTTGTAGTGAGTGCAAACCAGCACCCTAAATTAAGCGCGGTTTTTAGTACTTTCAAAGCCGGAGTACCGCAAATCTTTCTAAACATAGACCGCGAAAAGGCCAAGCTTTTAGGCGTGCCTCTACAGAATATTTTTAGCACCCTTTCAACTTCTATGGGTGGCGGTTATATCAATGATTTTAATAAATTTGGCAAAAGCTACCAGGTAACCGCTCAAGCAAGTAGCGAATTCCGCAGTGATATCCAGGATATTCTGAACCTTTATGTGCGTAATCAGGCCAATGAAATGGTACCACTGCGCACGCTGGTAACTACAGAATCATTACTGGGGCCAGATGTAATCAATCGCTTTAATATTTACCGTTCGATAAAAATAAATGGCAGCGCCGCCCCGGGCGCAAGCTCAGGCGATGCGATAACTGCCATGGAAGAACTATCTGCAACTGCGCTCCCAGATGGTTACACATTTTCCTGGACCGGGCAGGCATATCAAGAAATCCTGGCAGGTGACCAAACCAGTATCATTTTTATTCTGGCGATTATTTTTGTATACCTGTTTCTGGTAGCCCAGTATGAAAGCTGGATGATTCCTTTTTCAGTATTGATGGCAGTCCCGATTGCACTTGCAGGCGCGGTCTTGATGCAAATGATTGCCGGACAAATCAACGACATCTATATGCAAATCGGTATGGTTTTGCTCATTGGCATGTCAGCCAAGAATGCTATCTTGATTGTGGAGTTCGCAATGGAATTACGCCGCGATGGGAAATCCATTGTTGATGCGGCGCTAACTGCTGCCAGTTTGCGCTTCCGGGCAGTATTAATGACTGCTTTCTCGTTCATTCTGGGCGTATTACCATTGGTGATTGCCAGTGGTGCTGGTTCCGCCAGTCGGCGCTCGCTCGGTACTGCAGTATTCGGCGGAATGTTGGCATCCATTGTGATAGCCACAGTATTGGTACCAGTGTTCTATATGCTGATACAAAGATTGCGGGAGAGAGTTTCAAGCACGAAATAAACCCTATTGCCCTCTTACATCAGCCAATTTGTGTATTGGCCCACTAACACCAGCGATAATGAAGGCCAGAAGGCAATCAAAAGAACAGACAGAAACAACAAAAAGAAAAATGGCAGGGTCGATAAATATCATGCCCAAATGCACCTACAACGCTAGGCAATTCACTTACTGACCCTTCTCTTGATGACTTTAAAGCTCGAACTTCTTTGATTTTTTGACTAGGTGCCCCGATATTTTTCTATGTTCAGCTTAGGTTCTGATTAAGAGTGTTAAAGTTAGTTAGCTAAAAGAAATGAGATATCTTGGATGTATGTAGATGATGATTTGAGAAGGGAATTCAATCCCTCAGTGGATCTAACATGGTTATCTTTGAGCAAAGCTCAAAAATTACTTTGCTTACAGGCTAAGCTATCTAGCTGTCGAATTTTACCAATATTTACTTTTACTGCTAATGAATGGTTGCAGCAAAGCGGTGAAATATTAAACCGTATTTCTAATCAATTCGACAAGGAAGACCTAATTGTTCGAAGCAGCAGTACAGAGGAAGACTGTCGTTATCTTTCTAATGCCGGTGCATTCAAGTCAATTTTGAATGTTTCCGCTCTGTCTGAAAGCGCTTTACATAACGCCATTAAACAAGTCGTTGATAGTATGCCTGGTGAAGGTATGGATGAAGTTTTGGTCCAGCCTATGATGACAAATTTCCACTATGCTGGTGTTGCATCTTCACATTGTCTAGTAAACGAATCGCCATATTGACTTTATTCGTTCATCAATTTTTAATCGTGAGCAGTGTAAGTTTGTTTTTAGTCGATTTTTATCGGCCTGGTTTGAAGCTACAAATACCAAGTGGGATAAGCTGGGGCTTAGTCGAAATGATTTGTCGTGGTTATCTCTTGAGGGTTTGTTATCAGAGCAAACTGGCAGTGAACTAGCAACAGCTGCAATACTCAAGGCAAAGTCGAGGAAAAAACAAAATGAATGGGACCGTTTACAGTTACTGAGTTTAAATGATGTTATCTGTTCAGCCGATGATGTATACAGTTTTCGGTCAGTTTCGACACGACCCAACTTTATTGGTAAAGGTAGGCATCGCGCGGCTATTCGCCATTTAACTTTGACTAACATCCCGCATGAAAATCTGGATAACTGTATCATCTGCATCGAATTTGCAGACCCTGGTTGGGACTGGGTGTTTACCCATCGCATTGCGGGAATTATCACCCAGTATGGCGGGCCAAATTCACATATTGCGGTTCGTTGTGCAGAATTCGGCATTCCTGCTGTACTTGGCTGTGGGCAGCGACTATTCAATTCCGTATTAAACGCTCGGCAAGTCGATGTAGATTGTGATGGTGAGACAATTGAGGTGGTGTGTTGATAAGAATTGGTCTGACCATGCGTGGTCATTGGTTGCCTGAGGGTCAAGAATACAGAGATTCTCTGGATCGACGCTGGGCAAATTTTATGCAAGATATTATCCCGGAATGCCAATGGCTGCCGCTGCCATCCTTAGGTGAGTCTACACTACAATATGCAAGCGATATGGGCGTCAACGGGCTTGTATTTACTGGTGGTGATGATGTTGGTACTGATAAACTAAGAGATGTAAGTGAACAAACCTTATTGGGCGAGGCGGCCAAACAAGCATGGCCTGTCTTGGGTGTTTGTCGAGGCATGCAGGTATTAAATCTGCTTGCAGGCGGGGCACTATGTGAGCTTGAAAATCATGCGGGCAGCTGCCATGAAGTCCATACTGATGATGAAATATTTACGGTCAATTCCTATCACACTAATGGTATTAACAGAGCAGGCCTTGCAGCCGACTATTCAGCTTTAGCGACTAGTGACTCTGGAGTTTTTATAGAGGCGTTCCGGGGGCTGAATGTGCTTGGACTAATGTGGCATCCAGAGCGTGAGGAGTCACCATCAGCTATCACTAAAAAATGGATTAGAGAATTGTTCTTAGGAGAAAAAGCCTGAATCAACACATAGCAACCACCTGGGATTATAGTCAACTGGCTCAGGATTATGAAAAACGACCAAATTATTCTGTTGCGGCAATCTCAAAAATCATCAAAATAGCCGGGCTGGGTCAAAATGATACTGTTTTAGATGTGGGTGCAGGCACTGGCAAATTGAGCCGAATGCTGGCAAGTTCCCCGTTGGGGCTAAATATTATTGCGCTAGAGCCGAACCAGGATATGCGCAAGATGGGCATTCTAAAAACCAACTTTGAGCAAGTCAGCTGGTACTGTGGGACTGCTGAAAAAACCGGTCACAGCGATGCAGCATTCAGCTTGATCACATTTGGCTCATCGTTCAATGTGGTGGATCAAAAACTGGCATTGCATGAAGCTGGGCGAGTATTGAAACCTGGAGCTTGGTTTGCCTGTTTGTGGAATCATAGAGACATCAATAATGAATTGCAGTGCAAAATTGAAACCTATATAAAAAGCCAATTACCTGAGTATAACTATGGACAGCGACGACAAGATCAACATGACATTATTCAAAATAATGACAATTTTAAGAATATACAAAAATTCTCCAGACCTCATATAGCCACTGTGAAGCGCGATCACTTTATGCAGGCTTGGAACAGCCACCTGACTTTAAAACGACAGGCAGGGGCCAAATTCAAGTCTATTATCAGAGCTATTGATCACCTGATACCCGCCTCAAATACGCTGCAAATCCCATATACCACTGTTGTTTGGATGGCACAATGTCAGAAGTAACCGATGCAATAATCTTGGCGGCTGGGCGTGGTAGCCGACTGGGTGAACTGAGTGCTTCAAGCCCGAAGTGTCTGACTGTAATAGCCGGAAAGTCCATATTGGAATGGTCGGCCCTTAGTTTGAAACAAGCGGGGATTGAAAATATTCACATAGTTAGCGGTTATCAGACTGAAAAAGTTAGAGCCGAGGCTGCCGCTCTAAACATTAATGAAGTCAACAACCCTGACTGGCAAAGCACCGATATGGTGTATTCCTTAATGCTGGCGGTGAAGCATTTAAAGCTGGAGAAATTTGTTGTCGTCTATGGGGATATTTTATTTCATCCACAGCATGTGATCAATCTTATAAAGAGCACTAACGATATAGCTATGAGCTATGACTGTGACTGGTTAAATTTATGGAAACTACGATTTGAACAGCCAATGGCTGATGCTGAAACATTCAAAATCAAAAATGGTAAGCTTTGTGAAATTGGCATGAAGCCGAACGCCCTTGCTGAAATTCAAGGGCAGTTTATGGGGCTGATGCTGTTTCGAGCTGAAGGCGTAATTAAAATCAAACAGCTTGTGGAACAGATAGGTAAGCTGAATAAGAAAATTCAATTAACTCAGTTACTGCAGCAGCTGATTCAAAAAAAACAGCCTATTGAAATCATCGCTGTGCAGGGGCGCTGGTGTGAAATTGATACTGAAACTGATTTGCATGCCTATAATCAGAAACTAAATACTCGTGCTGAGTGGAGCCATGACTGGCGTTATCCAGTGATCAGCAGTGATACTTGAATGAGTACCGTTGATGAGATAAAACCGGCAATAGGCCCATTCCGAGCCTATAATTTTGATATTGTTTCTCCGGCATTACCCTGTGGCGCGGCATGGCTAGCTAGTTGTTTATTTGAAATAGAAATTCCTAGCTGGAACCCATGGGGTATGAATAACACCGGAGACTGGCAACATAGTAGTGAAAATACCTTCCAGTATGTACCTGGAAATCATGGTTGGAAAACTTTATTTCCAGGTTTATACGATGCTCGCACTTGTGTCTTTAGAACCAGCCCTGTGCCACGCTTCCATCACAGCTTGCCTGGGGTTTACCCCTGTAAACCAAAGACTGTATTAATTATTAGAGACCCAAGAGATTGCCTGTATTCTTCATGGAGACGCTCACTGAACGGCAAAACATTAAGTGCTGAAGGGTTTTGTAAGTTCATTGATAGTAAGCATCAACTTTCAAGCTTATCAATACAAAAATACCGTAAGCGTAAAGTAAACCCCACCCTGTTTTTCTGAACGACTTCCAGTCACGCTATGCTTCTGATGAACTAGGAGCAATAAGCAATGCAAAAAATAATTCCCGCACTGACCAATCGCCAGCGTTATTGGCTAGAGCATATCCAGGCCTGTGAGGCTTCTGGTAAAAGTATGGTGGAGTATGCGGCGACACAGGGGCTTTCTGTACAGAGCCTGTATACCAGTAAAAAAATATTGGTTGATAAAAGCGTTTTGCCAGGTACACATTCACCCCGATTTCAGCGGGTGCAGGTATTGGAGGCCAGTAGCCAGTGGCGGATTGGTTTAGCCAACGGTGTATCGGTGACCTTTGCCGGTGAAGTGGATGGCGGCTCGTTGAGCACCATATTGAATGCTGCTGCAGCACTTGAGTAATGCGCCCAGCGAATGACCTTCAAGAAGTTTACTTGTGCCGGGATATTGTTGATTTTAGAAAAGGCATCAATGGGCTGGCGGTACTGGTAGAAGCTGAACTGGAACTAGATCCTTTCTCAGAGCGCTTGTTTGTGTTCTGCAACCGCAAGCGCGACAAGGTAAAGATACTTTACTGGGAGCGTAACGGCTATTGCCTGTGGCAAAAGTCGCT
>JAKITK010000016.1 GCA_021648125.1 Lysobacterales bacterium | reverse complement strand
CGGGAAAACAAATCGTCGAACTGGCGAACCGCTATTACAGCTATGATGATGAAGGCGCCTTGCCGCGCAGTATTGCCACTAAAGCTGCTTTTGAGAATGTTATGTCGCTGGATATCGCCATGGGCGGTTCAACCAATACCGTGTTGCATCTGTTAGCTGCGGCGCAAGAAGCCGAAGTCGACTTTACTATGACCGACATTGACCGCTTATCCCGCGAGGTGCCTAATTTTTGTAAAGTTGCACCCTCCACACCTTTCTACCATATGGAAGATGTCCACCGTGCCGGTGGAATAATGGGAATATTGGCCGAATTAAAACGCGCGGGTTTGTTGACCACCAATATACGCACTGTTTTAGGTATAAGTCTGGGTGAGCAAATTGATAAATATGATATTACCCTGACCAAAGATCAGGCTATTTTGGATTTTTACCGGGCAGGGCCGGCGGGAATCCGCACGACCGAAGCATTCAGTCAAAACTGTCGCTATGACAGCCTCGATAGCGACCGTCGGCAAGGCTGTATTCGCAGTCAAGAGTATGCTTATTCCCAAGACGGCGGCTTGGCTATTCTCAGCGGTAATCTGGCGACCGCCGGTTGTATTGTAAAAACTGCCGGGGTAGTCGAAGAAAACCTAGTTTTTAGCGGTGTTGCTAATGTGTTCGAAAGTCAGGAATCTGCGGTTGAAGGTATTCTTGCAGGCGAGGTAAAAGCCGGTGATGTAGTGGTGATTCGGTATGAGGGGCCCAAAGGTGGCCCCGGCATGCAGGAAATGCTGTACCCCACCACTTACCTGAAAAGCATGGGCCTGGGAACCAAATGCGCATTGGTCACAGATGGCCGTTTTTCTGGTGGCACTTCTGGTTTGTCCATCGGACATATTTCACCCGAGGCCGCATCGGGCGGCGTTATTGCCCTAATTGAGCCAGGTGATGCGATTGATATTGACATTCCCAAACGCACGATTCATCTGAATATACCAGAAGATGAAATGGCTCAGCGACAGGCGGCTATGCTCGCAAAAGGCGAGCTGGCTTGGCGGCCGAAAAACAGAATTCGCAAAGTCAGTGATGCGCTAAAGGTATATGCCCTGCTGGCAACCAGTGCCGATAAAGGCGCGGTTCGAAATAAAGATTTATTAGTGTAATAAGTAAACGACGGCGGATGTATTTGTAGGGTGCTGTTAGCCGCAGGCGTAACGCACCGGAAGGTAAAAATACTCCGCACAAAGGAAACCACAGTGTCCCCAAACGAAAGCTTTAATTACCTAAGAAACATCCTGTTGGCGCCGGTATATGATGTCGCCCGTGAAACCGAAGTCACTCCGCTGGATAAATTATCCCAGCGTCTCGGGGTAAAGGTATTATTAAAGCGCGAGGACCAACAACCGGTTCACTCATTCAAACTTCGCGGTTCCTATAACAACCTGGTGCATTTATCGACAGCACAAAAACAACGCGGCGTGATCGCAGCATCAGCCGGAAACCACGCACAGGGTTTGGCGCTAGCGGCTAAAAAACTGGCTGTTGATGCCACTATTGTGATGCCAATAACCACACCTGAAATCAAGGTCAATAGCGTCCGCCGACTGGGCGCTGATGTTCGTCTGTTGGGCAAAAGTTTTGACGAGGCCCAGGTAGAATGCCTCAAACTGGCTGAGGCCGAGAATAAAACAATCATCCATCCTTTCGATAACCCTGATGTGATTGCAGGCCAAGGTACGGTTGCGGTCGAACTACTACGCCAGATCCCCCATCCGGATGTGGTTTTCATTCCCTGTGGCGGTGGTGGTTTGCTCGCAGGCATGGCAGTTTATCTCAAACAAATGTGTCCGCAAATCAAAATTATCGCGGTTGAAGCTGATGATTCCGCCTGCCTTAAAGCGGCCATGGATGCCGGTCATCCTGTGGATCTCGAAAGCGTAGGTTTATTTGCTGACGGGGTCGCAGTAAAACGCATCGGCGATGAAACCTTCCGCTTAATCCGCCAATATTGTGACGCGGTTATTGTTGTAAACAGTGATGAAATTTGCGCCTCTATAAAAGATATTTTCGAAGAAACACGGGTAATTGCAGAACCGGCTGGGGCCTTATCTCTGGCGGGTTTGCAAAAGTACTGTCACGAAAACGAAGTAGCTGCAGACCTGCAGTTGGTGGCGATTTTATCCGGTGCCAATATGAATTTTCATAACCTGCGTTATGTATCCGAACGCTGTGAACTGGGGGAGCAAAAAGAAGCCATTCTCTCAGTCACCATTCCGGAAGAAAAGGGCAGTTTTAAACGCTTTTGTGAAGCCCTTGGTGGTAGAGTAATAACGGAGTTTAATTATCGCTATAACGGTGATGATACAGCCAATATTTTTGTAGGTGTTCGGCTTACCAGCGGTGCTGAAGAATCTCGACAGCTGGTTGCAGACTTACGCCGTAATGACTATAAAGTGGAAGACTTTTCAGACAACGAACTGGCTAAATTACATATTCGACATATGGTCGGTGGCAAAGGTCAGGCGGGTATTAATGAAAGAATTTTCCGCTTCCAGTCACCGGAATATCCAGGTGCCTTGGAGGCGTTCTTAAATACCCTTGGTTCATTATTCAATATCACCCTGTTTCATTACCGCAATCACGGTGCTGCATTTGGGCAGGTATTAGCAGGTTTTGAAGTAAAAGAAGAACAGGAACTGGCCTTCTTTCAGCACCTAAAAGCGCTGGGTTATGAATGGACAGAAGAAACCGACAACCCAGCCTACCACTCTTTTTTGTAAAGCAGGCATACCACAATTCAGGGTAAATTCTGTCAGCGCCAAGTCGGTATATTTTTTTCATAGCTAGACACCTCAGCTTCACTAGCCAATGTCCAGTCGATACTGTCAACGCCTTGCTGCAGGCAGTATTTGTGGAAGCGGTCGATTTCAAAACGATATTCAATATTTTCTGTGGTCACAGTCTGTGAATCGAGGTTGATATTGGCAGTCAACTTCGTTTGTTCCGCGGCTGCCATTAAAGCTTTAACTTCTACAGCAGTCAAAATAACCGGCAGCAAGCCGATATTGATACAGTTGCCATAGAAAATATCGGCAAAACTCGCAGCGATGATGACTTTGAATCCGTATTCCTGCAAGGCCCAGGGTGCATGTTCACGACTGCTACCACAACCAAAGTTTTGACCGGCAAGCAAAATGGAGGCGGCCTTGTAATCAGACTGGTTGAGGATGAAGTCAAAATTTTCCTGCCTACCCTCATCATCAAGATAGCGCCAGTCGTGAAATAGGTGTTTACCAAAACCCACCCGCTCAGTGCTCTTTAAAAATTGTTTGGGGATGATCTGATCCGTGTCGATATTGGCCTGATCAAGCGCTACCATTTGGCCTTTATGGCTGCAAAACTTATCCATTTGCGTTAGCTCCTGCTATATCTACAAAGCGACCGGCAATGGCCGCCGTTGCCGCCATGACGGGGCTGACTAAGTGGGTACGGCTGGCACGGCCTTGGCGACCTTCAAAGTTACGGTTGCTGGTAGAGGCACAACGATCACCAGCTTCAAGAATATCGTCATTCATCGCCAAACACATCGAACAACCTGGTAAGCGCCATTCAAATCCAGCTGCAATAAATATTTGATCAAGTCCTTCATCCACTGCCTGCTTGCTAACATGATAAGAGCCTGGGACCACAATGGCATCGACACCGGCGGCGACTTTAGCCCCGCCAATGGCTGTGGCTGCGGCGCGTAAATCTTCAATTCGGCTGTTGGTGCAGGAGCCAATAAAAACTTTATTAATCTCAATGTCAGTAATTTTCTGACCGGCTTTCAACCCCATATAAGCCAACGCCTGGCGGCAGGAATCACTATCGGTTTGGTTGCTAAAAGCTTCCGGGGACGGTACCTTTCCACTGGCTGCAACCACTTGCCCGGGATTGGTACCCCAAGTGACCTGGGTGCTAAGGGTTGCGGCATCCAGGCTTACGGTTTTATCAAAACTGGCGCCAACATCGCTGTTCAGCTGTTGCCAATCGGCCAATGCTGCAAGCCATTGCGCCCCTGATGGCGTGTATTCGCGGCCTTGGAGGTAGTCGAAAGTGGTTTGGTCTGCAGCGATAAGACCGGCTTTGGCACCGAGTTCTATCGACATATTGCAGATGGTCATTCGCTCTTCCATGGATAGTGCGGAAATAGCTTCTCCGGAATACTCCACCACATAGCCGGTTGCACCGGCGTGTCCAATCTTGCCGATAATACTGAGAATGATATCTTTCGCGCTGATGTCATCAGCGGCTGTACCGGAAACAATAATGTTCATGGTTTTGGCTTTGTTCTGGCGCAGGGTTTGAGTCGCCAATACATGCTCAACTTCTGAGGTGCCAATACCAAACGCCAACGCTCCGAAAGCTCCATGGGTAGCAGTGTGTGAATCTCCACAAACGATAATGCTACCCGGCAGAGTGAGTCCTAATTCCGGCCCGATAACATGCACGATACCCTGGTTTTTATGCCCCATGCCGAACAACTCGATGCCAAATTCTGTACAGTTTTTTTCCAGCGCACGTAACTGCTTCTCACTGGCTGACCCCACCGCATCATAGCCTAGCGAACGCGTCGAAATATTGTGATCCATGGTGGCAATCGTGCGTTCAGGACAGCGTACTTCGCGCCCGTAAAACTTGAGACTGGAAAAAGCTTGCGGAGATGTCACCTCATGAATTAAATGTCGGTCGACATACAGTAACGGGGTTTCCTCCGGCTTATCGGTAACCAGATGTTGTTGCCAAATTTTTTCGTATAGTGTTCTAGTCTTAGCCACCAGTGATTTCCTCAATTCGTGTGCAGATATAATCGCCCATTTGAGCCGTGCCGACAGGTTTGGTGTTCTGGTGTTCCATCAGTAGGTCTGCGCTTAAATGTCCTGCAGCCAGGGTTTCGGCTACCGCCTGTTCAATCAAGCATGCGGCCGGTTCATTCTTCAGGCTGTAACGGAACATCAATGCCGCAGATAAAATTTGTGCAATCGGATTGGCAATACCTTTGCCGGCAATATCCGGTGCGCTACCGCCGGCTGGTTCATACATTCCGAAGCCGTCATCATTGAGACTCGCAGATGGCAGCATACCCATGGAGCCGGTGATAATGGCGCACTCATCTGAGAGAATATCGCCAAACAGGTTGGAGCATAAAACCACATCAAATTGTGAAGGTGAACGGATCATTTGCATGGCGGCATTATCAATATACATATGCTCTAACTCGACCTGCGGGTAGTCACCAGAGATTTCTGTGACTACATCACGCCACAATTGGCTGGATGCCAGCACATTGGCTTTATCTACAGAGGTAACATGTTTACGGCGCTTGATTGCAGCCTGAAAGGCTAAGTGGGCGATACGGCTGATTTCGGCACGGGTATAGACCATAGTATCGATGCCCGTTTCGCTATCGCCGCTGCCGCTGCGGCCTTTGGGACTGCCAAAATAAATCCCACCAGTGAGTTCACGCATAACCAAGATATCAAAACCTTTGGCTGAAATATCCGCCCGCAGGGGCGAAAGCTGTGACATTTCCTGCGACAGTTGTGCGGGTCGCATATTACAGAATAAATTAAAGTGACTGCGTAGCCCTAGCAGTGATGCACGTTCAGGCTGTTCTTTGGGTGGCAGGCCAGTCCATTTTGGTCCACCGACTGAACCGAACAAAATGGCATCCGCCTGCTCGCAACCGGTGATGGTTGCCTGCGGTAAGGCCTCGCCGTGTTTGTCGATAGCATAACCGCCAACCGCATATTCGCGTAACACCAACGGCACAGCTAACTGTTGACTGATGGTGGTGATAACTTTGATAGCTTCGCGCATTACTTCAGGGCCAATACCATCGCCGGCCAAGATTGCGATTTTAGCTTTAGATTGAGATATGGGTTGAGATGTGGTTTGAAATTGAGGCATTGTTTATCCTGTAGCCGTTTGTTTTTGTTGTTTTGATTGTTGTTTGATTTTAGCCACAGTTTGCGCCCGATGAATGTTATTCAATACATGGATAAGGGCTTTTGCGCTAGCCTCGATGATATCGGTGGCAAGGCCAAAACCATGGAAATTTCGACCTTCCCAGGCGACAATTAATTCAACCTGCCCAAGGCTGTCTTCGCCTTCACCTTTGGCCGATATCCGATAACTGATCACATCAAATTTAAACACAATGGCCTGGCGAACTGCCTGAAATAAGGCATCAACCGGGCCGTTACCGGTAGCGGCTTTTTCTGCTGTTTTACCGGCGGCAGAAAGCTGGATGCTAGCGGTGGCGATAACACTCAAGCCGGACTGTACACTTAAATAGTCCAATTTATAGTGGTCTTGTTTATGGTCTTGTTGTTCCATAAACAGCATGGCTTCGAGGTCATCATCGAATACCTGACCTTTTTTATCGGCTAAAACCAAAAAATCCTGATATAAGGCTTCCAGATCGTAATCTTTTTCTAAATATCCCAGTTCAGCCATGCGGTGCTTGATCACATGCCTGCCACTGCGTGAGGTCAAATTGAGTTTATTCTGGTGAATGCCGACACTTTCCGGGGTCATGATTTCATAGGTATTGCGGGCTTTGAGTACGCCATCTTGGTGAATCCCAGAGGAGTGGCTAAAGGCATTGCCGCCAACGATGGCTTTATTGGCCTGCACCGGCATATTACATAAATGACTGACCAGTTTGGAAGTGCGAGAGATCTCCCGATGATTGATATTGGTGGTTAGTTGCAACTGCTGTTTACGGGTTCGCAGAATCATTGCAATTTCTTCCAACGCGGCATTGCCGGCTCTTTCACCAATCCCATTTACGGTACATTCCACTTGTCGCGCACCGGCGTTGATCGCGGCCAGGGAGTTGGCGACAGCCAAGCCCATGTCGTTGTGGCAATGCACCGAAATAACCGCTTGGTCGATATTAGGTACGCGGTTAAACAGTTGAGTGATAATTCCGGAAAACTCATCCGGTAGGGTATAACCCACGGTATCAGGAATGTTAACGGTTGTAGCGCCAGCTTTAATTGCCAATTCGACCATACGGCATAAATTATCAATCGGAGTGCGCCCGGCATCTTCACAGGAAAACTCAACATCATCGGTAAACCTACGCGCATATTTAACCGCTTTAACCGCCATATCCAGCACATCCTGAAAATCACAGCGTAGTTTTTTCTTTACATGCACATCGGAGGTTGAAATAAAGGTATGAATACGAAACTGCTCGGCAACTGATAGCGCATCAGCGCAAGCCTTAATATCACCCTCTATGGCTCTTGAGAGTGCGCAAACTCTTGCGTTTTTTATAGTGGCGGCAATTTTCTGAACAGATTCAAAATCACCCGGCGAAGATACCGGAAACCCCACCTCCATAACATCGACCCCAAGCCGTTCAATCGCAAGCGCAATTTGCAGCTTCTCATGCACCGATAAACTGGCATTCAATGCCTGCTCGCCATCGCGCAGGGTAGTGTCAAAAATGATGATGTTATTACTCATGGTATTTCCTGGTTATTGTCGTATGCATTTCAGTGGAGCAAAAAAAAACCCGCGTTCTAAACGCGGGTTTTGTATGAATTCGTTTTATTACTTAAACAAGACAACAAGACCCGCGCAATCGACTTGCGAGTAGAAGTTGAAGTAGTAGCACTTGTTTGTTGTTAACCATGTGCTAAAGTTATTCGGTTTTTGTGGTGGTGTCAAGGGGCAGTGTTGTCTAATATGAAATGATACTGAGCGAGGCAGGCGATTCTAAGCGGAAATGATACTGAACTGATCCGATTTCTGTTCATGATGGAGGCATGAATGCCATCATGAATGACTCAAATATTACTGTCTCTGCCTAGAAGCCCTGTAGTGATGCTTAATAGCCAAGACATATCTGCTGTTGGCTTTTCTCAAGTTTCAATCAAAGTTGTCAAAAAGCATGCAGCAAATATTGCGTTTATTACAGCTCAACTTGTTTGAGAAAAGGGATATGATGGCCTTGCTTGAGGAGGCCCACCGCCCGGCAGGGTTGCAGATCCGAATCAAATGATTATGCCATGAAAGTTAACGAGACAGTAGTGAGTTAAGGATTTAAAACCTTCAAAAAATCAGTATCTTGCCAATAAAGTTGAAAATCCTTATCCGACTGAAATTGCTCAGCGGTTTTTCCCTGCTGAATGGCATGTGCTATTGCGACCAACATTTTTTCTTTTTGCCCCGCTAAACTATAATAACCAGCCAAATTAAATAACAATATTTCATTGCTGATCAATGAAATATCAAAATCATTACCTAATAACTTTTCAAATACCAGTCGATTAATCTCGGCATCTTGGCTCAGAGCAGCGAGTAGTAAACCAAGGCTTGCGACATCAGTGGTTTTATTGGTTTTGCCTATATGAGGCATGAGTGTTTTAACATAATGATTGAAAATACTTTTTGCAGGTTTGAATTTTTTTTGACCTATCCAACGGATCAATAATTTGCTGGTATGATCGGCTAGCTGAAATCCGAAACGCTTAGTATGGTCACTATTTTTCACCAAACTTAAAGAAACGGTTAAAAAAATATCGACGCCTTGTTGATTTTTCATGGCATATTCAAAGGTATTTTTTAAAATTTCCTGATCTCGATTTTCGTTAGAATTATAGCGTTTATTAGCATTGCGTAATTGAGCATGTTTTATCGGAAACTGCATTTCGCCATTTGATAACTGCATAGAAAACAACTTAAATTGGTCGAGTTTTTCAATATTAAATTCTAGGGTGATGGGCATGTTTTTACTGGCAAACTGCTGGAATGCATCAACGATTTCTTGCTCATCAAAAAACACAGTAAACAAAACCCCATAAATATCTGGCCAAGAATAAAGCTGGTTATTGAATAAATAAAGATCATCACGATCATTTGGCTCGGACAATGCGTGATAAAAAGCAATTTCTTTGGGTATCGCACGTTGAGTCAGTGCTACGGGGTTTAGCAAAGCATGCTGCTCAAACTTTTCATCTTGACCATTAAAATAACGGATCTGTCTTAACTCTGATTTTGCCGGGTAAAAGCCGCTAAAACTTGGCTGCCAATTAAAAGTCTGCTGGTAAATTAATGTTTTGGCTGCTTGGTTTTTTAAAGACTGTTCAGGAGCGGGTTCTTTTTTGGTTAACAAATACAAGCCTTGTTGGTTCTCTTTGACCTTATTAAAAGTACGAGTTGACTGCTTAAAAAATAAGCCATCAAATCGATATTGATAGGCTTCTGGTAAAGTATAAAAGTGCAGGCCGCTTGAGTAGTCTCCCCACAGATCTCGATAGCCTACCGATTTAAAATTAAGCAACTCTTTTTGATGGGTTATTTGATAATGGCCAAGACCATAATCACCTTGCCACATACTATTATTAATATCTATGCTGAAAAATGATTTTCTTTGGCGGCCTTTTTTAATAAATTTTTCTATTTTAAATAGACTATTAGGATCGTTAAGATTATATTGTTTGGTTACTTTTTCTAATGAAATTATTTGTTCCACTTTGGGTTTAGTAAAACCTTTTAAGAGCATCCCTTTATTCAGCCCGCTTAGATCATGACTAAAAGAATTGAATCTTTTTTTAGACTCGATAACAAGCCAGCGCTGGTCGATTTTTAAATAACAACGAACCATTGATAAATCAGAATATTTTTTAAACTCAACCACATCCGCTTTATTTAATAAATGCTCAAACTCTTTATTAGACAACTGTTTATCATCAATAATTTGCGAATATAAATGTTTTGATTTATTGCCGGTTAACGGCCAATCAATGTAGTAGTTGTCGCCCAAAAAATAACCCGAAGGATGCAGCGTATCAGACGATACAAAGGTATCAATCACTTGCCCTTTTTTATCCATTTTCCAAAAATCATATTGATCTGAATACATGACTTCAGTTTTAATTAAAAACTGATCGTTATCGGCGATAAAAAAAATATTTCCGAAAAACCTGGGTGAATTAAAAGCACTTCCACCAAGAGCTTTATGGATTTGATAGCTGTTTGATTCAACAATGTTTTCAGAAAGAGTTGGATAAACTTCACTGACCGCAGGGTTACTAATCATTCCTAGCGGTAGTATGGCACTAATGAGTTTTAATTTATTTTTGATCAAAATCATACTCCAGTACTTATAGACGGCCAGAAAGTTTACTTTAAGATTTAAATAGAGTAATTATTTTCTTCAATGAATTTTTTAACCCTGCTTTTTTTGCGGTTAATTCAGTAATATACCCATATAACCTTTCTAAGTGTTGATCACGCCGTGCTAACAATGTCTTTATCTCTTGATAGTCTTCAGCGGATAGGGTTGTCCCTTGTTGTATTCTTTCAGGCAAATGTCTTTCAACATAAATGGTTGAGTGTGGTTTAACTTTTTTGTCTCTTCTATTGGTATAGTAATATAGCGCAAAAGATTTTCTTGATAGATCCTTCTTGTTTTCGGGTAAATCTATACGCGGAAACCCGTGCCAGGATATATTGTTGGTTTCAAAAATTACTGCACGATTAAATAACGGCTCAATACTTATGATTTCATCTTGTGAAGGCTCTAATCTAGGGTTTTTATGTAATTCAATATTACCACCCCACTCTTTTTTCCACTCTTTGTTAAGGTATACAATTAAATTCAGCCTGCGATGCCGCCCAGATATGGGATGATGGGTGAAATCAACATGCGGGTCTAAATATTGCCCGTTTAGATTATTATGTGTTCCACCACCAAAATAGTACGGGTCGTGTTTCAGGTTTTTGATGCCGGTATAAATGCTAATTAATTCAATGAACTCCTGGCTTTTTACAACATCATTTAATTTTTTATAAGCATTTCCCAAATCGGATATATGCTCATGAACAACTTTATTGCCCACTTCGCCATTTTCATTTATAGCTAATTTCTCATCAAAAGAAGGAAATTCATCTAATAGTTCTTGGCAAAACTCTTTAGTGAAAAAATCTTCAATAACAACATGCTTAAAAGGAAGGCTCTGTTGGAATATTTTGCCGATGTTATGGCTGCTACCGATATTGCTTTTATTGAGTATGTTATTCATTTCATATGAGCTATAGTCAAATCTTATATATGACTGTTTAAGTCGCCTCTTGTCATTGATGCCAACGGTAACTTACTAGTTGAATGCAGTTGTAGCAGTAATATTACTAGACTATCTATCTATAACCGTACGGATTAGCTAATCCTAACTACAGTTTATCACTGGGGCGCCACATTGCATATTAAAATTGTGTAACTGTTGCTATTAACAGGGGCAGTGTTGACAGGGCAAAAATCAACTGAAATTAACTCCGCTAGTAGCACTGTTTTATTATCTGATGTTGGCGCACTCATCTGCGATATATAGTTACCGAACTAAAGAAAGCAGGTTCCTTAGATGTCATTGAAGCATTGCTGCCGTAAAAAATAAACTACTAACTTACGCCTTAAAAAAATCCACTTAGGCTCATTAAAGGTAAGCGCAAAGTAAACCTCACCCTGTTTTCCTGAACGATTTCCCGTCACGCTATGCTTCTGATGAACTAGGAGCAATAAGAAATGCAAAAAATGATTCCCACGCTAACCCAGCGTCAGCGTTATTGGCTAGAACATATTCAGGCCTGCGAAGCCTCCGGTAAAAGCATGGCTGAGTATGCGGCGACACAGGGATTTCCTGTTCAGGCACTGTATTCCAGCAAGAATATATTGATTAAAAAGGGTGCTTTACTGGGTGTGCAACCCGCTCGGTTTCAGCGGGTGCAGGTGTTGGAGGCCGAGTCTGGCAGCCAGTGGCGGATTGGTTTAGCCAACGGTGTATCGGTGACCTTTGCCGGTGAAGTGGATGGCGGCTCGTTGAGCACCATATTGAATGCTGTTGCAGCACTTGAGTAATGCGCCCGGCTAATGACCTTCCAGAAGTTTACCTGTGCCGGGATATTGTTGATTTTAGAAAAGGCATCACCGGGCTTGCTGGCGCATATCACGGTATCAATAGTGCTGAAAATGCCATCCGCCCGTTCGTGTTGGGACGGAAGAACTGGTTGTTCAGTACTTCGGTCAAAGGGGTTAAATCCAGTGCCAACCTGTACTCGCTAATCGAAACAGCCAAGGCCAAAGGCTGGTATCAACAAGCCCTGGCGGCTACACCTACCCGTGCAAGGCCAGCAGTATTACAACTTAAGCTGGGCCAAGCGCTGCAACAACTAGGTGCCGATGCTGCTGCCGATAAAGCCTTCGCGGAATATGCGCGCCTGGAAGGTATACTCACACCTCGTAACAACCCAGATCAATCGGGGAAAAAGAAATGACCACCTACCCAAGCCACTCAAGCTATTCGAGCCTCTTAAGTTATACCCAAAAACCATCCTTGTATTTGGCCTATTGCTATTTTCACCATTATGGGCGCATGACTTTGGTGTAGTGACCGGCTTACAGTGTGATTTGCCGGGTTAATTATCGGGATGGTATAAATGCCGGGATTATGACGGTGACAGTTGTTCCATGCTGTAGCTTACTGACTATTGAAATATCACCTTGATGGGCATGTGCAATGGCCAGGGCAAGACTTAAACCTAGCCCGGTACCATCTATTGTTTGGCTTAGACCGCAGCGATAAAATCGTTTAAAAACCTGTGGTAAATCACTCTCAGCAATACCAATACCAGTATCGCTAATATCAATAAACACATCGTTGTTTTTCAGGTAAAGATCAAGTGAAACACTCCCGCCTTTGTTTGTGTACTTCATGGCATTATCTAACAAATTACCAATCAAGCGCTGTAAATGTTGCTCGCTGCCGTATACAGTAGCAGCCTCAACGATACGCCAGTTAAAGCGAATATCCTTATCTTTGGCCAAAGTTTGAAATAGCTCGCAGGCTTCATTGACTAAGTAGGGAATATTAATGGATGCCATGCTACGCTTAATAACCCCGGCTTCAGATTCGGTGATATCTAACATCGTGTTTATCATATGCAATAAGCGATCACACTCTTCTATGGTATTGCCTGAAACTAATTTGAGCTCATCCATATCAAGCTTATCCAGCAGACTTGATTCTGCTATCGCGCGTATGCGTGCAAGTGGACTGCGAAGGTCGTGGGCAATGTTGTCTGTCATTTCATGCATACCCAAAATGAGATGCTGAATACGGTTTAACATTGTGTTGAAGCTTTTGGCCAGAATATCAATTTCATCACCACGACCGCTTTCAGGTACTCGCCGGTGCAGGTTTCCATTGGTGATATCAATAGCAGCCGTAGTGACTTCTCTAACCCCCTGCAAAGCCTTGCGAGACATAAACCAGCCAATAAAACAGGAAAAAATAATAATCAGAGGTAGGGTTATGAGAATTATAGTTCGAAAAAGCTCTAGGAACTCGCTGTTATATTCCAGTGATTCGCCGAACTGGAGAATCGTATTGTCGTTTATAAAAGCCGTCACAATTCGAGCAGGATACGGCTGTCCAGAGAGCGAGACGGTCATTAATGAGTAGCTTTTTTTTTCAGGTATCAAAGAATGAACATCAGCTGCTGAAGGCAAACCTGGCCAGGCAGATATATCGGTAGAGAGTAGTACGCTGGCATCTGCAGCTATTATTCTAAAAAAAACCTTGTCCGCACCAACGGATATTACATCATCATTAAACTCGTGATAGAGTGAGTTGACTCCACCCTGTTCAAATATAAGACCAAGTTCTTCGATATCTTCGATAAGATCAGCGTCTGTGTGTGCATGAATAGTTTTTGCGATAAATAAATAGAAGGTGGTAAATGCTATTAGTGATGAGAGTGTAAAAATTCCGGCGTACCAAAGCGTCAGACGCAGGGCGATCGGAATGGCCTTATCAGCCCCCAGCTTTAAGTACATACCCAGCTCCGCGAACAGTGTGGATTAATGTAGTATCGAAGCCCTTATCAATTTTTTCGCGCAAACGGCAAACACGCGCTTCAACAACATTTGTGTGTGGGTCAAAATTGTAGTCCCAAACATTTTCAATAAGCATGCGTTTCGATACTACCCGATCGCTATGACGCATAAGGTACTCAAGCAAACTGAATTCACGCGGTTGTAACTCAATTTTGGAAGTGCCTCTGGTCACTTTTCTAGTCATCAGGTCTATAGATAGATTCTCAACAGTAATGTGGGTGGGCTCTTCTGAATTATTGGTGCGCCGAATTAGTGCTTGGATACGCACTAGTAATTCAGCAAAGGCGAAGGGTTTAGTCAGGTAGTCATCGCAACCAAATTCAAAGCCCTTTACGCGGTCGTCAAGTGAGCTGTTTGCGCTCAAAATAATAACCGGCAAGTTAATTTTTTGTTGTCGAAGTTTATCTATTAACCAGAGCCCGCTTTGCCTGGGCAGCATAATGTCGATTATTGCAGCAGCATAATTATTGGCTATGGCTAGAGATAATCCTTGGTCAGCATTATTGGTCGGTATCACCTGATAACCGGCCTTAGCCATCTCCTTGATTATAAGAGAAGAAATTTTCTCATCATCTTCAATTAGCAATATTTTCACAATCTTGGAATAACCTCCCTGGCAATCATCTTAGCCATCTTCAGATGTCTAGTAACTTGATGAGAAGCTTACATTAACGGTGTTAAAAGATGCGTTAAGTTATTGTTAAGAATAGAAAACATTACCAAATGGTAATGGAAGATACCTTGCCCCATTGATAGAGTTAGCGAAATTAATTACGCAATTATTATCGTATCGATAGAGCTTGTAACTGGACTAGGTAGAGAAAAATAAATGAAAAATATCATAAAAATATTTCTAATCATCACCCTTGCAGGTGGTCTGTACTATGTTTGGTATGTAGAGTTTAATTACCGATTCGGGGTGATTACAGAAAACAAGGTTTATAAGTCAGGCGAAATTCCTCCTGAGAAAATCGCGGGTTATATTTTCAAAAACAATATTAAGACGGTTATAGATTTAAGGCACCCAGGGATAAATAATGTATTAAACCCAGGTACCCAAAAGGGCATAGATTTACAGCGCGAGGTAATAGATAAGTTACACGGTGTTCGGCTAGTAAATATCCAATCTGACCAGGTCCCTACAAAAGAAAACCTGCGTAAATTTTTTGAAGTAATGGACGATAGCGCTTCCTATCCTGTACTTATTCACTGTTATCACGGTGTGGGTCGGGCAATGATTTATTCGGCAATTTATCGAATCGAATACGAAGGGACGTCTACTGAAGAGGCTAGGAGAAAAACACGACTTATTGTCGCTAGTAGTAGCTTTGCTGAAGGCAAGGATAAGGGTAACTTCTTGATTAATTATAAATCCAGACAAGAGCTTGAAAATAACGCTTTAATCGCTATGGCGGAGTAGTGTTGTCTCGGTTTGAGCAGGCGATATGAAGTGTTGCATTTAAAGCAAGCGGGTATTTGAATTTGTTTTAATTTTGTTTTAATCGAGGGTCAAGTGTTGAGGTATAGCAATTATTATACAGAACCGAAACTTTATGCGCGGGATAGTAGTAGTGAATATGTTGGTTAAAAAGTATATTCCTATAGAGCTATTAAAGTTCACCTTCTCGGGAGGGGTTGCTACTGCATCTCATTGGCTTGTTATGGCGCTGCTAATACATGCAGGGGTTGCCGCCCTTGTAGCAACCGCAGTAGGTGCATTTTTTGGTGCTGTGGTGAATTATTTTTTACAACGTAATCTCACTTTCGAATCTAAAACACCCCACCGTATAGTGTTTTTACCCTACCTTATTGTTTGCCTGCAAATATGGATTGCGAATGGATTAATTTTCTATATTTTACACCACGCCGCTAAAGTCAACGCAGTATTCTCACAAGGTATTACAACATTAATCATCGCACTTATAAGTTACTTATTGTATAAGAGGATAGTTTTTAATGACCGCAAATCTTAATCTGTTATCTGAAAGTTATGCCGAACGCTTTGTTTTAAGTGTCATCATACCTATGTTCAATGAGTATGAGGTGTTGCCCCAGTGTTTACAACGCTTAGATGCCGTTGTAAAAGAGCTGAATATAACTACCGAGTTAATATTTGTTGATGACGGTAGCGATGATGGCAGTGTAGAGTATTTATCTGAGCAGGCACCCTCAAGCGCCTCGGTTAAAATTGTTAGGCTTAGCCGAAATTTTGGTAAAGAATCAGCGCTTACAGCGGGGCTTGATTATGCTAACGGAGCAGCAGTGATTATACTGGATGCTGATTTACAAGACCCCCCTGAGCTTATCCCCGAAATGATTAAACAATGGCAGTCCGGGGTAGATGTGGTTTTGATGCAGCGGCGCTCGCGCGCGGGTGAAAGTTGGCTTAAACGCAACACAGCCCATCTGTTTTACCGACTCTTACAGCGAACAAGTAATCTAAAGATACCAATGGATGTTGGAGATTTTCGGTTAATGAGCAGGCGTGCGGTCGATGCTCTAAAGTTACTACCTGAAAGAAATCGATTTATGAAAGGTTTGTTTGCCTGGGTTGGTATGCCAACTGTAGTATTGAAGTATGACCGAGAACCGCGTGCAGCTGGTACGACTAAGTGGGGATACCTTGGCTTATTTCAGCTGGCACTGGAAGGTATCATGTCCTTTTCGACCAGTCCTCTTCGTTGGGTAATGTTGTTGGGTGTTTTAGCCGCATTTTTCGGTGGTTCATTTGGTCTCCTAATTATTATTAAAGCTACTATTTTCGGGGATGCCGTGCATGGCTACCCATCACTAATTGCTGTAATTACCTTTTTAGGTGGCGTACAGCTATTGTCAATAGGTATCGTTGGCGAATATGTTGGTAAAACTTATATTGAAAGTAAACAACGCCCAAACTACCTAGTTCAAGATGTAACTCAGATCCCTGAAGTGAGAAAAGCTAAATCATGTGGTGCAGCTAAAACAGAAGAGTTTTATGTTAAAGCGTCTTGATTTGCTTTTTTGCTTATTAATCCTAATCCTACTGAGCCGGTTATTTTCAATGGCTGTGTTGCCTATGAGTGGTACTTCAGAGGCTAGGTATAGTGAAATTGCGCGCATCATGGCTGAAACAGGCGATTGGATTACGCCGTGGTTTGACTATGGGCTGCCATTTTGGGGTAAGCCGCCGTTGTCATTTTGGTTAGAAGCCCTTTCTTTCCGTGTTTTTGGAGTAACTGAGTTTGCTGCCCGACTACCGTCATGGTTGGTTAGTTTGGGTGTGCTAGCCTTAATTTATTATTTAACTCGGGTCATCGCGGGTCATCGCCAAGCAATGATTGCAGCTTTGATATTTTCAAGTATGGCGCTCAGTTTTATGATGTCCGGTGCTGTATTAACTGATCCGTTTTTAGCTCTAGGAACAACACTTTCTCTGGTAAGTATTATCCTTGCTGTAAGGCGACCGGCTTCAAAATGGTGCTGGTGGTTTTTTGTTGGCCTTGCCATTGGCTTATTAGCCAAAGGACCCTTGGCACTTGTGTTGGTTGGCGGCCCACTTGTTCTATGGCTGCTGTGGCGAGGCCATTGGCGTGATGTATATCAGTGTATTCCTTGGTCGAGGGGGTTGTTGCTGACCGCCATAATTGCTCTGCCTTGGTATATATTGGCAGAACTTAAAACCCCAGGGTTTATCAATTATTTTATTGTTGGTGAGCATTTCTTGCGCTTTATAGACCCCGGTTGGAGCGGCGACCTTTATGGCACTGCTCACAAGCAAGCCTACGGTACCATTTGGCTTTATTGGGTATGGGCTACTTTTCCTTGGGGGCCTATTATTGTCATTGCTGTTTCATTACGCTATTTCAGCAGCAAAATCACTAACCCTAAATTAAATGATGAACAGAGCTTACTATTTATTTGCGTATTATTCCCAAGTTTGTTTTTTACTTTTTCAGGGAATATTTTATGGACTTATCAATTACCTGCTCTAATACCGCTAGCTATATTAATTGCAGTATCGATAGACAATTCGGTTCCGGCAACCAATTTTGGTAAAGTTTCAGGTATAACTGTAATCGTATTTGTCCCATTAGTTGTGATGCTCATCGGTTTTTATGGGTATTTTTATCCAGAAAAATTCAAAACAGAAAAGACACTGGTTGAATACTACGATAAGCATAAACTAAGCACTACTCCAGCGCTTATTTACATTAATAAAGCTCCTTTTTCGGCGCGGTTTTATTCTAAGGGGAATGTTACTTCAAAGTCGCTTTCTGAGGTGCAAGCCCTAGCGGATAATAAAACAGCCTATTACCTAGCTGTACCTAGTAAAAATATTGACACCATTATCCCTTCATTATCAGGTCAGGTTGCTATCGCGACAACAAATAAAAAGTTTTCATTATTGAAAATATCACCCAAGCAGAGGCAAAGGTAGGCGAAAACAATATTGTAGGGTGAAGTCACTAAAAAGCGACTGTCTATTTACCAGCGCCTTGATAAGGTGTATTATTCGCCACCGGTCAGGCTTGATAGTTTGGCTTTTGATTATAAATGACGGGGCGTGGCGCAGCCTGGTAGCGCACTACAATGGGGTTGTAGGGGTCGGAGGTTCGAATCCTCTCGCCCCGACCATTAAATAATCAAAAACATAGCAAAATGATAAGAGCAGGCCGAGATGTTTTCGGGCTGCTTTTTTTATGGCAGCTATTGGTAAGCGCAAAGTAAACCCCACCCGGTTTTCTTGAATTATTTCCAGTCACGCTATGCACCTGATGAATATCAGGAGCAACGAGTGATGCGTAGACACAATATCTACGCTGACCAAGCGTTAGCATTATTTTTACTGAACTGCCAAAAGCAGATGCGCTGAGGCCATCGAAGCATTGTTGCCGACCAACATCAACATGGATCAGCCCTTGGGTAGGTGACAAGGGCTGTGTTTATTAACCGCTTTGGATTGGTCATGTAAATTCCTGCTAAGATCTAATAATAGCTCGGAGTTGTCTACGATGTGGGGGAAGTTCAGTTGGGGGTAGAGATAAATCCTGGGTTACTGGTTAGTTGCTCAGAACTTGTAACTAGCGAATTACTTTTCATAGATGATTGTCACACCGGAATCATCAAAATTGCTAACCACCGTTTTATTTCCATTGGGCCAGGATACTTCTAAATTTATTACGCTGTCGGTTTGAGTCACTCCAAAACTCTGAGTAAATTCTGACTGTGAAAGATAAGATGCTCCCGTTGTAATGATGCGTGTTTGAATGCCAGAAGTTGTGCGTAACTCCAGTCTAGCGCCTATTGCATTGGTGTTAGGCGCTTTTCCATGCAATGTTACTCGCAACGCCTTGGCATTTGTGTCATTACGCAGAATTCGCAGTGGTCCACCATTGCTACTAACAACTATATCCTGATCACCATCGTTATCCAGGTCACCCACCGCCAAGCCACGGGCAACGAGTGGAATCTGGAAATCCAACCCAACGAATTGACTCCAGTCTTGAAAATTTATTGAGAAGTCTTTGTTATCACCAGAACCAGATATATTTCCCAATAATACCAGTGGTTGTTGGTAAAAAATATGGGATTCAATCTCACCTATTCGTGGTTCAATGTGCCCGTTGGCCAACAGTAAATCTTGATAACCATCGAGGTTAAGATCGGCGAACAAAGCACCAAATGTTAGGAGTAAATATGTGCTTTGTGCTATACCACTGCGTTGAGTATTATCACGCCATAGGTTTGATCCCACTGGTCCGAACAAAGAGACTGGTTCACGACTGAAATTGCCTATAGCAACATGCATCTGATTATTATTCTCAATATCAGCAATCGCAATACCCATTCCCGCACGGGTATCACCTTTCTCATCGTAGGCAAGCCCGCTAATTAATGCCTCTTCTCTGAAGTTACCCTGCCCAAGGTTGCGATAAAATAGATTGGGTTGGGTGTCGTTAGCAATTATCACATCAAGATAAGAATCATTGTTAACATCAGCCAATGCTACACCGAGAGACTTAGCATTGGGTGTAAAAATTCCTGCCTTAACAGTGGAATCGATGAATCTACCATTTTCTTGTAAAAATAACCGAGGAGAACTTCCAGTATAAAGTTCCGGTGTGGCATAACTCTTATGAATACCATCAAGCGTGGTGTAAATATCGCCATTCGGGCTCCAGCGTACATATTGCGCGACCAATATATCTATATCCCCATCATTATCGGCATCAAAAAAAGCAGCACCGGTCGTCCATGGTGGGGCGAAATTACCACTATGATCCCAATCTCCCTCCAGTGTTAGACCCACGGTTTTTGTCACATCGAGAAAATGACCATTACCTTGGTTTTTTAATAGATGTAACCCTCCCCAGGCTGTCAACAGTACATCTTGCCAGCCATCACCATCGTAATCCCCCGCTACTACCCCCATGCCAAAGAGAGGAAAATCAAGGCCTGCTTCAGAAGTCACATCCACAAAGCGAAAACCGCCTTCATTGCGGTACAAATGTGGCGTGTGTATAGATGAGGTGTTATTTTCAGAATTAAAATCTGTGCCGTTATTTACCAAAATGTCGAGATCGTTATCGTTATCATAATCAAACACTATGACACCAGGGCCCATGGTTTCGGGCATAAAGCGTGAAGCTGTGCCATCTGCGTGAGTAAAGCTACCCGTATAGTGTATAAATTTAATTCCAGTTTTTTTTGTAACATCTGTAAAGTGCATTTCCACCGTAGATGGCACAATTGTAGCTGGCAGTATGTATGGTCTTTTCTCTAAAGGAAAAGGCTGTACATGGGTATTGGGTATGCGCAAATAAAAATAAGCAGCGCCTACAGAGACTATTATAAAAACGATGCCAAAGTATTTCTTCATAATGTTTTATTTACGAGTGTATGCACAATTAACTTCTGGCTCATCAGGTTGGCGTGTGGGTGTTTCCGACGATACTGATATACCAATTCTTGTGCGTTCTCATCAGGTTTGTATTTTTCATACATTTTTGTACTCAATTGAGCTTTTTGCAGGTATTCGTGCTTTTCATTGGAACTTGGTGTCTTCTCGGCCAATAACTGATAAACGAAAATCAACTGATAGTGGGCCTGTTGGTTTTCGGGGTCGATGTCCAAAACCTTTTTATAGGCAGTAACAGCCTCTTGAAGATGATCAGAAAGCCAGTAACTTCGTCCCAAGCGAAACCAGACATCACGGCTGTCAGGATAGGTTTGTAATGTATATCTATAGGCATCGATAGCATCGTTCGTTTTACCTAATTTTTCGAATAATAGTCCCCAGAAAAAAACCACTCGCGCATTACCAGGGCCTTTCTGGCTGGCTAACCGCATTTGCTTTTCTGTTTCAAGAAAATTACCCTGAGTTAAATATACGCGTGCCTGGTTTAAGTAACCCTCCATTTTTTCTGGGACAAGTTGTGTAACATACTTAAATGCCCATAGAGCAGCATGCATGTCCCCATCAAGATAAGAGCCTATGCCATAGTCATTGTAGTCCTGCCACGCAAGCGGGTTATTTTTATGTGGTGTAGAGGAATCAACCGTATCGGATGTAATCTTGGTTACCGGAAAGTTAAGCTTGTCGGTAAAAACAAAGTCTGTAAAAGTTTGGTTAAACTTTCTCCATAATAGCTCAGCTTGAAAAGACAAAGCTGTACCAGGAGAAAGAACTGGTACGGTAAAGCTATACCGCACAATATCCACCGACCCCGGCCCAATAACATTATTATATACAACGGTGTGTATATCCAATACATTGCGATGCGCAATCCGTTTGGCATTTCGGTCAATTAACAAGGTATTATAAAAATGTGCTCCGGGATCCACAAATCCATCACTGTTAAGACCACCACTGCTATAAAGTAACTTATCATCAGCATAAACAGTAAACTTTAACCATGCTTGGTTGGAATCATTGGTGCCGCCCGGAAAGGCGTGTCCCACATTAAGGTTTCGCACAATTATATCAACTTGTATAGACTCACCAGCTAATTGTGAAAGGTCGACACTAGTGAAATCGGTGATCAAATGACGGCCTGGTATATGTATTGCAAATATCTTCGTTCGTAAGGTATCGTTTTGCATAAACTTCTCGATAGCCCTTACAGAAGTGTTATCGCGGCGCAAAAAGGGTAGTGCAGTATTGGCAGCTAGAAAACGATGGCTGCGTACCTTACCAGACTTTGCACTAACATCCATATCTGCTTGCTCAAAAGGCATATGGCAGTCTTGGCATTGACGAGCATTGTTCGGTTCGTACCATGTCATAGGTTGGTTATGCGCATGCCCTGAATTATGCCAGCTATCGTATTCATTTTGTCCACGCAGCCACCGGTAGTCGTTTACATCCCTGTCGAGACTCACTTTATGGCACGTTAAACAAAACTCAGACTGTCTAAAAAATGGTTTCAGCTGTTGCGCCTTGTGGGCCTGCGGTTTGGCCCGAAGTAGATAATCGTGTAACAACTGTAGGCTCGAAGATTCTGTATCGCTAAATAAATACGGAGACGCGCTAGTTGAAAAAAGATAATTTCCGTTACCGCGCCGACCATCAATAGTGGCGATACCGTGACAAGCAATACAGGTTAATCCCGCTTGCGCTTCAGCAGAAGCAGGGTTGATGTCATTGAGCATAATGCCACTTAATAACAATGCCGGGTCATGACAGGCACCACAAAATTGAGATTTTTTCTTGCCGTGTTTTTTCCTGGTTTCTTCTATTGTACGACGGTAAAAGGGGTTGTTAAATGAAGCAAAACGATGCGCTGATACCGACCATTGCTCGACGCTATCTTGATGACATCTAACACATTGTTTGGCTCCAATTAATACAGATTCCATAAACCCTTTATCATGGTACTCTTGCACCATTGCTGCGGTTGTTTGTTCTTGACTAATAACTTTAGCAGGTATGTATGCATCGCCTGAGATACGAGCTTGGCTCGGGGAAAATAACTGTTCAGTTTTATCAGCTTTCGGCGATACAACTGCAATCACATATTTTTCTGCATCGAGATTGATTTCCCGGTAATGTAGCGAAAACATGACTACTGTTGGCAGCAATATAAAAATACTTCCCCATATCAAACCGTTATTTTTTATACCTTTAATTACCAGTGAGCGATGCAACAGGTAGGAGAAAACCAGAACCAGCGCCGCTATTTGGTGAGAGATGAAAATAAAACGATTATCTTCTGTGTTGGCATTCAGTAAAATGTATACACCACTAACCACCAAATACAAATACATGGCCAACAAGATGCTACCAACTAGTTTAATCTTTTTGTGCTTTTCCTCTTGCTTGGATTTTATTTGCACTATGTGCTTGGTAACAAAAAACAGAACTAAAACCGTCAGTATCACAGCTAACAGTATGTGAACAATTAACATATACTGGTAGGTATTGGTCAACACCACAGCTGAACTAAAACGGCTACCGAAAAATAAATAAAGTGAATTGGACAACAAAAATCCAGCTATCACCAACAAAGTTATCAGAATTTTTCGGTGCCACCCACTTAAAAAAATATGCTGAAATACTTGGTTAATTTTCATCTAAAGAAGGGCCGGTAAAAGTTAACGGCTTGCGCGTTTGGTAGTTTTTTATGTACTCACGGTAGTCATCCCTTGAAAATATTTCGCTAACGCTTTGATCCCTTGGATAAGGATATTGCGTCATTCCCGCATAAGGTAGTGGGGCTAACTGCCCATCACTGGCGGTATATTTATCCCCGTCTTTTACAAAGCCGTTCAGATATAATAAAAATTCGCGCCGCCAGCCTAGTTTTGGCAGTTCAATATCAGCGGAAAAACTCAATACTACTTCATCACCTGAACCCATCACAACCATGAGGCTATCCTCTCTAGCCAGCAATTCTTCAACGTTTCCGTAGCGAGTATAAGACCCTTTTAAGGGGTTCCAGAAAGCCTTATAAGTCACATTCTGGTAGTTAAATATCTCAGGCTTTGAGCGTTCTATTGGCTCTATCCATTCAGAAAAACCCCTGAATCTGAGAGCAGCTTGCATCAGTGGTACAGTATGCAGCACAGGCTCAACATCCATTGGAGCGGAAATATCAATAAGAATTTGATCCCAATAGAGCTCAATATTGCTCCACACTCGTAACTTGCGCACTTTGTCAGGCAGCTTGCCACTTAAATCTACCACCACGGTTTTGCGCTTGCCCGGAGGAATGCCAGTATAGGCCAGAGTTTTCCATTCACCTGAGGGCATTAATGCTTGTACCTGAGGCCAGACAATAGATAAATCATCGCGTTGAAATAATGATTGCATCGATGTGGAATCGAAATAATAGAACCAACCGGTTAAAAACAGACGCAAGTGCTTACTTTGCAACATCTCGTTGCTCAAACTAAATTCTATGCTATTTTCCCGTGCCAGGCCGGTGTATATCATTGGCTCAAGAATTGGCGCATAATCGCCATCGGCTTCTGCAATAACCCGGCTGACATCTTTGCCGTTTTGATCAATAGCAGGGAAGGGAGCTGTTGCCTGCTGCATGAAATGCAGTGAAAATTCTGGGAACGGTGGCGGCGCTAAGCGTTCATTGGGGTACATCGACATACTTTCAGGATAATCCACGGCCAAGAGCCTCACCTGGTCAAGAAAAACTGCTTCTCGCAACTCTTCAGTAATACGGATCTGGTACAAGCCGTTTTCTTCGCGTAACTGAGTTTCGCTGATTTTGATATATTCGTCATGATCTACCGGAAAATTTTTCTCGCGACTTATTGGTACACCCATAGGACCGCTAATGAAGGCATCGGTAACAAACTCGAATTCTTCGCCATTCCAACTGAAAATCGTAGGGCAGGATCCAGAAATTCGTTCAGATTCAAGAAAGGACCAATGTCGGCCAGAATCTACTTTTAGTTTATTTTCTATAAACCCATTGGTCCACTGCAATCTCAAAACCTCGGCATAATCATAGTTGCCTAAACCAATGTGCAAACTACTGCCCTTTGACCGGTATCTGGCGTAATGGGAACCTCGACGAATATCCACCAGGGTATCGCGACCGCTAGGTGGGCTGCGCTGGCCCTGTAGATTAAGCGTAAAAGAGCGTCCTAGTGGTTCTGACTGGTTTAGTAGTACATGTAACTGACCTCGTTTGTTGAGCAGAACTACATCCAAAGCTCCATCTGCATTGTAATCACTCACCTGCATAGATTGAATCGGCGACAAATTATTGTTTTGTGTCAATGATATAAAGCGGAAATCGTCGTTTTGTTGATTGAGCATTAAGACAATATTAGAGTTTTTGTCACTCAATAAAACATCCTTCCAGCCATCGTTATTTATGTCTACTACAGTGCAATATTTTACCTGGGACTTAACTATATCGGGCAAATCACTCACTATGGTTGCGCCCGGTTCAGCTTTTATATCAATAGGGGTGAGCAAGGAATGTCTGGCTGAAATTAGCAAAAGACTTTCGAGACCATCATTGTTAAGATCAGCCAACGCCATACAGTCAATATTTGCTTTGGTAGCAGTTTTGAAAAAGTACTCCTTATATTGCCCTCCCTTACCATCTTTTAACCAATACACAGAGGAGTCATCATGACCAATAATATCCAGACGATAATCCGAATACAGTGCAGCACTGTAAAGCGCCTGCCAGTTTGTGACGGCATTGGCCCAAAACGGAATGTCATCGTGGAAAAAGGCCGCATTACCTTTATTGCGCCACAGCCCAGCTCCTTGATTAAAAAGAATATCCAGATCGCCATCGTGATCGATATCAAGCATGAGTGATTGATCAGGAGCAGTGGCATTATTTATTGGGATTAACCACTGCCAGTTAGCTTCGTCGTTTGACAGGGCATCACTCAATATGACGCCTTGGTTAGTGAGCAGCAAGATACGCGCAGATTCTCGGGCAGAAAAATACTCCATTTGGATTGAAAATACTGTGGTCGCATCTGGCAGTGCGCTTAATTTTATCGGTTCGGATTTGTTAAGGGTGGGGTAATAAATAAATAACTGATTATTGCGGTCGACATATATTAGTTCATCAATACCATCACGGTTTTTATCAAAAAAACTAAAGGCCTGAATATCCTGAAGCTCTAATCCTGCTTGCATTTTGAAAACAAAATCACGGGGCTGAGTTTTTGTACTAAATTCTGGCCTGGGGTGAGCGACAACGATGGGTTTTACAATGTTGGCAAAATCATAATCTATTTTATTTCGAATATTTGCCTCCGATGCTTTTAAACGACTAAACTCGTGCAGTGAATATTGCTGTGCTTTTGTAGCTTGCGTTTGCCGCTGTAATTGAGCTAGTTGATACAGAGCTGCCTGGTGATCGGGTTGTATCTGCAAAACATGTATTAAAGCTTGCCTGGCTTGATGAAAGTCGTTCCGTTCGCGATACAATAAGGCCAGTTGAAAATAGACTGCTGGTTCGCTTGACATTAAGCGTTTAAAACGCAAAAAACTTTCAAAAGCCCGTGGTGCTTCTCCTTGCTGTTTAAAAGTAAGACCTAGTAAATAATGAGCTTGTGGGATAGCCTCGCCTGGAGCAGTTAGCTCTAGCAATATTTTTTTACTTTTGCCAAATTCTCCAAGTTTGTACTGTATAACAGCTAGATTGTACTTCTCCACAGCGCTCTTGCTATTCAGCGCAAAAGCCTCTTTTGCCCGTTGGTGTGCTTTATCAAAAAAACCGTTTTCGTAATGTGCTAAGAGCTCACTGCGCAAGCGTATCAATTCTTGCTGCCTATCGGCATGGGATGGGTTGATATAGTCCTTACCAGTAGTCTGATTTGAAAGAACTGGAGCAGTAAAACACACAAGAACCAAGGTAGCAAAGGCAGAAAGCACCCATTGTAATATTTTCATTTTCAATTCCTGTCCTATGGAGCTTAAAATTAGTGTACTGCTCTTACGAAATTTTCACTCTTATCTCAGGAAGGTGAGGGCACCAACTCGCCACCTCTTGTCACTCCTCGGCAGTCTCAGTGATCTTCCATTCTCTGTCAACCTCAAGGTTGGTAAGTACCTGTTGGTCACCCCCTGGCCAATGCACTGTTAACCGTTCAACCTGTGTACTACTTCCAAGACCGAACAACAAAATGGCCTCTCCACCCGATAGGTAGCCGCGACTACGACGCATTTCCCGCACTTGGAGCACACCGCTTGCTTCAAGTTCAACTCGAGCACCAATACCCTCTTTGTTGCTTCGTTGACCCGCCAAACGAATTTTTATCCAGTGAGTCTCATTCGTTGGAATGTCATTGCGAAGCAATAAGGGTGGCTCGCCATCGCGAACTACTACCACATCCATGTCGCCATCACCGTCAAAATCTGCGGCTGCCGCTCCTCGGCCAGCCATCGGGACATTTGCTATCATTCCCAGCTTATCAATATCTTCATGAAGGTTGCCTTTACCGTCATTGAAGAGTAATTGTATAGCTTGTAAGTAAGTTGTATTTACATCCTGTGCATCCACTTGTGGGTACACATGGCCATTGGTAGTAAAAACATCTACATCACCATCTAGATCAAAGTCTTCAAGCAAAACGGACCAGCCGAGTTTGCTGAATGAGGCAACTGCCAGGCCTGAACGATTAGACCACTCAGAAAAGTAGCCCCGACCATCTGCATGGTAAAAATTATGAATATCGTCCGAGAAGTTAGTGACTACAATATCCAGTAGCCCATCCCCATCTAAATCGTTTACATCAACTCCCATACCAGCCTGGGATGCGCCCGTATGGCTCAATGCCGTTCCTGAGGCTAGTCCTGATTCAATAAATTGCCCACTTCCCTGATTCAGAAAAAGGTGGTTAGGGCTGGAATCATTGGCAATAAATATATCGCTATCACCATCTCCATCAGCATCAAAAAGTACCACACCGAGACCATAGCCTGGATAACCAGCTAGCGCTTTGCTTTGCTGGAAACGCCCATATCCGTCATTCAGGTATAGAAGGTCGTCGAGAGCACGATAACCCTTGGGGCCACACATAACCTGCATACCCTTCCATTTACAGAGTTCTCCTTTTGCATCGTAGCTTGACTCATCCAAATAGGTCGCTACAACCAAGTCCAGATCGCCATCATTATCCAGATCACCAAACGCGGCGCTGGTAGATAATAAGTCACTACCAACACCGGATCTGGATGTCCAGTCCTCAAAGCGTCCATCTCCACGATTACGGAATAGGCGGTTTGGCCCAACAGCCGTGGTAACAAACAGGTCTGCGAAACCGTCTTGATCAATATCGCCAACAGCGCAGCCCAAACCCCAGGCTCGCAGATGCAACCCAACCTGTTTGGTCGCATCCTTGAATTTACCGTCCTGATTTATGTAGAATTGCCAAGCGTTCAACAGGTTTTCGGATCCTGCATAACTTGCTCGGACTTCGTGGCCACCGTTTAGAACCAATAGATCGGAATCTCCATCCCGGTCATAGTCAATCCAACACGCTCCCTGCCCCAAACTCTCCCGAATGTGGTGTTTATTCTTACCTCCTGACCAAGTGGAACGCGTTATTCCACTCGCCGCCGTCACATCAATTAAACCGGACGGCGGCGGCGGTACGCGTTCGCAACTCACCAGATAGACTAGTATTAACGCACCAAAGGTGGCTCTACGCATGCGGTATATGATGGCTGGAGCGTCGCCTATACAGCCACCATATAACCAGTAGTAGTAGCAAGACAATTAGCAATAGATACCAATACCAAGGGTGCTCTTTGTCGATCACAGGGGGGTGATGATCTTCGCCTCCCGGTCCTTCAACAGCAACACAGGCGAGCTTCTGCCCTTCCGGCGAGTCTGGGTCAAATACCTGTAGCACAACAGTTTTCCCAAGCTCCACACCATTCACTTTGGCAGAAAATGTGTAGGCACCTGCTTTCCCAGGGCCCCAGAATGTACGCTGATAGAAACGACCACTTTCGATAACGGGGCCATCCCATTGTAGATTCGACCCGGAGATCTTTTCGATCGTAACTGTGGCGCCCAAAATAGCATTTCCATTACTATCTATGGGCATCACTTGTACCGCTGACCGTCCGCGTTGATTGCTACATAGTTGCGTCGGCCCAACCAACAGATCGAAACTACTCTTGTCTGAATCAACCACACCCGCTAACAAGCTAAATTTCACCTGATCAGACAGTCGGGTAAGACCCACCCGCACCATAAGCCATCCTTCTCCTGAGCGCTTACCAGCGACCAAGGTCTGACTATAACTGCCATCACCATGATCGGTTACCACCCCGGACATTCTTGCACCCTGTGCGAGAAATGAAACTTTGGCTCCGCTCAAAGGTGCTCCATCACGACGCTTCAGTTGAACGCTTGCAGTTGCGCTTGCACTACCATCAGCCAATAACTCAGTTTGATCCAAACTGAGTTCGGCGGTCCGCAAATCGACTTCATTTGGCGTAGGCTGCGCTACATATATAGCCGATTGCCAAGTACGGATAAAGGGTCGATTAGACGGGCCGACTACCACCACCTCTACATTATAGGAACCCGGCTCCGTCATTTCAGGGTAGTTAAAATAGATCTGATTATCATCAATTACACTCCCAGTGATAACAGTTTCTACTTTACTCGGACTTATAATTCTCACCTGAGCGCGCATTCCTGCAACTGCGCCGGGTAGAGTGGCAATAAGTACTAGCGGCTCACCGACATAAATCAGTGGATACTCTGGTTTAACAGATAATCGCAATTCACTGGAAGCCATCGCGGTTAACTTGGCGGGCCCTGAGTTTGGACTGATTTGTTGCTGAACGCGCCAAACCCCACTCAAAGGATCTAGTACTTCAATCACATGAGACTTATCACCGCGACGCTCTCGGTGCAGCTCATCTCCCGCTATGGGGTGAGTTCTACCTTTTGGATCCACAAGAATCATTCGAGCGCTATCATCACTATTGCGCCAGCTCAGAGTAAAGCGTACCTGGCTATCTGCTGGATCAACAATGAAGTAGCTAGAGTTGTTATCGACCCCCACCAATAAATCGTTATTACCTAAGCGGTTTTGGGCTAACATCGGCGATTTGGCTAGCGTGGCATTCAAGCCTTTTGCCCAGCGCAAAGACTGTATCGGCAAAAGGGGTTGCTTACCGGTGGCATGGGCCTCCAAATCGTTATCTATCTCCCGTAAAGCACTTTGCACACTGGCGTAATCAGAACTACGACCGGCGAAATAAAATTTGCCGCCGTTGGTTGCCAGAGCCGACAACATGCGGTCATCAGTATTGGAACCCAAGGCAATGGTATACAAGAGTATGTTGCTTGGAATGCTTGGAATGATGGTATCCGGGTGGGGACTCTGGTTCTGACGGCCATCGGTCAATAACACCATCACTTTTTCCCGCTCATGGTCAGGCGCCATTTGCGCCACTTCCTTGCCGGTTTTTATGGCCCAGCCAATGGCGGTGCATTGGCCAGTGCAAGAACCGATACTCAGGGCTTCTACATCATTCTGAAGTTGCGCAATCGTTCTGTCCCCGACCTGACTCTCTACCTGAGCCTTATTCACATCATCCGCCGCATTGGGATTGTTGTTGTCCGTTCCGGTGTAGTCATAAGTGACCAATCCAGCCTGGTCGCCTGCTCGGCGCTGTGCGAGGAATGTTTTCAGCACATTTTTTGCGGGTTCAAAAAAGTCTCTACCGCCGGAGATCATGCTGCGGGTTCGGTCGAGTACAAAGACCCAATCGCGCTCCTCTCCCGGTTGATCGAATAGGTTACTTTCCCATAGCCTAACTTCCGCAAAACCACCTGTGACTAAGTCCAGATCACCATCGAGATCATAGTCGCCGGCACTCACTGAAAGCTGAAAGTTCGGTGTTTCCGACCATGTATCGCCAATATCCGCCAATTCGTACTGCAGGTTGGCATCTGCGCCGCCACGATTAATAAGCACGGCATTTTGCCCACCATAGCGTGCGTAAATTATATCCATGTCGCCATCCCGATCCAGGTCAGCAATGGTGGCATCATAACCTCTAACTGGTACTGGATAACGATCAGCTGCCAACTCGACCAGGCGCGTATTATTATCATTCCAAAGAATGCGCCCTTCGGTAGTCCAAGGACTTCCGATAACAACATCAGCATCCCCGTCACCGTCCAGGTCAGCAACCTTAAGATCCCCGGCTTGCGCATTTTGTGGAGAGCCAAAACCTGGTGCAGGGCCAGTTACCCAGTCGGTACGTACGGTAAACTGCGGTATACCGGAGCCATTGTTGCCATTATTGATCAGTACGATATCAGAGGCAGTAGACTCCCGCGTTGGCAAAATTATATCGAGCAGGGTGTCGTTGTTAAAATGACCAAAGGCGCACCCTCGATTTGTATTCGCAGCTATTTGGCAAAACGCATCCTCTCCGCCACCACCACAGGCGCTGTTGGCAATCTCAAAACCGCCGCTCGTAGAGAGTTGGTTTAGCAGCAAGACATTCTTTCCACTACCGCTCCAATGGCATAAGATGAGGTCTGGCTTACCATCGCCGTTGACATCACCCGAATCAACTTCGGCTACATTACCTCCGCCTAAGGTGTCGAGTATATCCGTTAAGGGAGGCAATAACGCAGATCCGATTCCGGCCCGGGTGATAGTTCTATCGGTAAAATTCCCACTACCATCATTGATAAAAATTCGCACTGGAACCTGTGTATCGTGTCCGTCAATGCGCACTAAATCCAGATCACCATCCAAATCCAGGTCAACCAGGTCAGCATCATAGGTTCGTCGGTTGGCCGCAAGACCAGTGACAGTATTTTCAAACTGAGAGACTGTTTGATCACAGAAATCGTTGGGACAGTCCGCTGCCCCCGGTGTACGACCAAGCTGATTAATCAGTAAGCTATCAATATTTTCGTTCGTTTCACTGTTGGCTTCAAAAATATCCAGGAATCCATCGTTATTGACATCACCGAAATCGGCATCTTTGTAGTCGTTATCAATGGGAAAAGGCGCATATTGTGAAGGTTTAATCACAAATTGAAAGGGGCGTTCCCGCACCCATATATTGGCATCTGCAGGGTCATTTTCTACACTCGAGATGATAACTTTGACAGTGTACTGTCCAACCGCTAAACCTGTAGGAACACGCACTCCAACAGACATGTTTGTCACAATGTCTTCCGGCACCTGATTGGTCGGCGCGCCGCCTCCTAGGGGCGTAAAGCGAACCTCGACATCACCTACACCAGAGAACATGCCTCCCGAAATGGGAATACGAAAATGATCCCCGGGTGAGAGATGAAACGGAGCTGGGTCTCCCAGAGTAAAACTGGCTGCCTGTGCGGGAAGCGTTACCATCACACACATAAAGGCAATCGCAATTCTGGCGCCGATTAAGCGACCGTATTTAAAAACATATTTGTTCATTATCCTCTCCTTTATAAAACTTTCTCTACTGAGTTGGTAAATAAAAACCAAGAAATAACAACATAGTTATAACTAATTAAATTGTTCTCGGTCTCCCAATACCTCATACATTCGTCTATTTAATTTATGCACTGCCAGCTTTGCTCTATCATCCTCAGGATAACGGGCCAACAACTGGCGATAGTGTACTTCCGCTAAATGTAACAAGCCGAGTCCACGGTAACTGTCAGCAACCCAATGTAACGCTGCCACCTCCCCCGGAGTTGTCGCTAGTACTGATTGGATTTCGGCCATTGTCTGTGAGTGTTTCTCGAAATATTGCTGGTGTTGCGCCGCAAGCGTGGAATTACCTTGACGCTCCAGAATTTGGATAAGACGGTAACGGGCCTGGGCTTCGCCGGGTGCGCGTTTTAAAACCCGGTTCAAATGGTACTCTGCTACCTGCAGACGGCCTTCAGCCTCATAGGTTTGCGCCAATAATTTTTCCGCCTCCAGAACTGAACCCCAATCCTGGATATCGGTCTTTGATTTGCTACCCAAGCGCATCGCCTGAACTAGCGCCCATCTCGCCTTGCGCCAATTACCCAAATGCAGGTAGACCTTACCGAGATCAGCATACAATTTTGCGTTGCCACCACCCAGCGAGAGCGCCTCCTCCAATGTGCTGGCAGCTTCCGGGTAACGCCGCTGGTGTAACAGTGCAAGTCCTAAATTTACTTTTGCTCCAGCAACAGCCCCATCAATGGCAACTGCCTTACTCAAACTTATTACCGCTGTTTCGTAATGGCGCATACGGAGTTGAGACAGGCCAAGATTAGTATAGAGGCTTGCAAGAAGGCGTCGATAGTTTTTGGAAGAGCCGATCTGTAACAACGCGGCAGCCGTTGCCGCATCGTGCAACCCTGGAAGTTTGTCGATAATGCCCTGAAATCCTTGTTCCGCTTGTAGGTAATGCCCAGCACGAAACGACTGAACAGATTGCGGCAGATCCAACAATGCACCTTGTGCGGCTGTAATACCCTGTGTTGTTAATAGCTTTGAGTAAGCACTTTTAGCGTTATCGGCAAACAATAAAGACATCACCATGGCGAACACAGTAAACATCAAAATAGCACCTAGGCTAGCTCGAAGACGAGAAACAGATATGCTCCACTGAAACATGAACTTCCTTGTGTAGTACATATGAGCATAGGCAAAACTAACGCCATTGTCTTACCTTACCCCGATTTTTTAACCACTTTTTTATAGGCTAAACATTATAAAAACCAATCATTACTGTCCCGTTAACTTTATACATTGCTGATCAAAACCCTTACTCGTATTTGGCGTGTGCCAGTCCTAGGCAATTGCTCAGAATTCATACTTGAACAGTTAACGGGACAGCAAAGAAAACCAATAACTATAAAAACAGCATGTTCGGGCGCTACTAATATGAGTATAGGACAAATATTAGTTATTTTCAGAAGAAGCATATGATCCCACTAGGTAGAGGCTCTTATTGTGTGCTGAATGTAAGTTTATGCTTAGACAAGGAACAAAAATAATTTTCAGTTATATAAATGAAGTGGTCTAATAGATTTTAACACCCAGTTAAGGGATGATTTATTGGTCTTAGTTCGCAGCCAAAGCTATGCACTTTCAGCGCATAGTGGTTGAGTAACCGCTTACGCTATTCAATGGCAGGCAGCCGCTCACTTGAATTCAGGCATAATACCCTGATATAAGAATCATACTAAATTAAACCGTAATGGCCGTAATGGAACACAGCATGTACGAAAATAACAGCACAAATAACACAAATTGCAATCGGTCAGTTGATCTCAGCAGGGAAATGCCCGATATAGCCAACGAAGGCAAGGCGCAAGAAGTCGGTGAATTGGACTGGGTTGGCATGGATGAAATTGAATTGCCGGTGCGGATTGAAACCGATCAGGGTGAAATTCAGCAGTCAAATGCCCGGGTAGCTGCTTTTGTTAATCTCAACCGTGCTGAAGTGCGCGGCATCCATATGTCGCGCTTGTATTTGACCCTTGATCAGGCTTTTGCAGAAAAACCATTAAGCCCTGCGAGTATGCGCGAAATTTTACAGAATTTCCTCGCATCCCATGAAGACCTTAGTGACCGTGCATTGTTGCGGGTGGATTTTGATTATATGGTGCGCCGTAAAGCCCTAGCTAGTGACAACGCTGGCTGGAAGCGTTATCCGGTGACATTAATTGGGATTTTGGATGGTGATAAATTCAGTGTTGAGATGGGCTTAGAAGTACTGTATTCCAGTACCTGCCCCTGTTCTGCTGCGCTAGCCCGGCAACTGATTCAGGAGCAGTTTAATAAAGACTTCAGTGCCGATAAAACCCTTGATTTTGCGGCGATACACGCTTGGTTGGGAACCGAGCAGGGAATAATGGCAACCCCACATTCCCAACGCAGTGCAGCGGAATTACGCGTGCGCCTGCAACCATCATTTGAAATGTTTCCGATTGTTGAGTTGATTGATAAAGTCGAAGATGCTGTGCAAACACCGGTGCAGACCGCGGTAAAACGCGAAGATGAGCAAGAATTCGCCCGCCTCAACGGTCAAAATTTAATGTTTTGTGAAGATGCCGCACGCAAAGTGCAATCGGCGTTGGATACTGAAGACAGTATTCTTGATTATTGGGCGCGTTGTTCACATTTTGAGAGCCTGCATCCGCATAATGCCGTTTCGGTAGTCACCAAAGGAATCAAAGGTGGTTATATAGCCGGAGCCGGCGCGCCAGTTCGACTGGGGCAGGGTAAACACTGTCGGGATTGAGCCGCTATGCATCAGGAGAAGCCGGTTTAAAGCCGGTGCGACAGGTTTTTTATTTGCGTTTGAGTCCCACTTGGGTGTCGCCGAGATTGAGGCCAATATTTTCGGCATCTGGGTCGGAAAAAACATAAGCACTGGGCTTGCCGGTTTGCGGGTCAATCAGGTCAAGACGCAGGATCATTCTTTCACCTTTTTTCCACGGTACCTGCGACAGGCGGATATGCAGGCCGGTGCCTTTGCCATTTTGGTCCAGCAAGGCCAAAACTTCGCCGTCGGTGTAAATTTCAAAAGCAGTCACCGGCTGCCAATCTGAGTGCGGAGTTTTTAAGCCTGCCCAGCCGCTATACATCTGGCTGCGGTAGAACTGCTGGATAATAGTATCCCCCTGAGCCTCGCCATTGCGGATTAGTTGATCGGCGATGGTGATAATGCCGGCTTGTATTTTTATGCTTTTACTGAGGCTGTTTTGGTCATCGCTGCCGGGCAGCCTACATTCCCGTTCGGAGGTTTTACCTAACAACCCATCTGTGCCCGGATACAACCTGACCTCACAACCCGGTAGGAAAGCTACTCGACCTGATGCAATAGAAACCAAGGCTGCTGACGGCGCACCTTTATGCGGGGCAAAGCGGAATTTAATTTCATCGTCGCTAGTTGCAGTAAATGCCAAAATTTGCTGACGAATGGCGATGTTTTGCTGCTCTGAATTCAGTTCCCGCTGCCGGGTTAGCATCCAAATTTCGGTCTCGCTGGCTTTAATTAGACTTACATCGAGTAAGCGCAGGGGCTGTTGTGGGTCCAACCACTGCTGGGCGAAATTGCTGTAGTGGCCGGGTAAGTGCAGTTGTAGTTGCTGCAATACTTCAGCACTACCCAGGGTTTTCTGCGGTTTATCGGCTTGGATTTTCTGGCTGCTACAGGCGCTTAAAAGCCCAACCAGAAGCAGTACAGACAGGTAGCGAAAATAAATCATTCAGCCGCTGGTGGCAGAAGGGGTTGCGGGTCTACGCGTTGATCCAGCCAGTTCATTCGCCAATCCAGATGTGGACCGCTGGCACGACCGGTTGCCCCGACTTTACCCAGCTTGTCACCTTGTTCAACCCGTTGGCCTACCTCGACTTCAACTTTACTCATATGCAGAAATGTGGATGAAAAACCCTGGCCGTGATCGAGAATAATAGTACCGCCTGAATAATACAGGTCAGCCGCTGCCAAAGTAACTATGCCAGCTGCCGGTGCAATAATTGGGGTGCCAGTGGTTGCGGCAATATCCAGTCCGTAATGCGGGCGTTTCGGTACTCCGTTTAGGATGCGCTGTGAGCCGTAGAAGCCGCTCAGCCGTCCTTTTACTGGCCAGATAAAGCCATCACTATAATCTAGGCGTTCGGCATCACGCCGGGTTCTAGCGGCGGCTACTTGCGCGCCCTCGCGTTTAATCCGCGCAAGCACTTCAGGTTTTTGCGGACTGACTTTCGATGGTGGCAGACCGTCAATTTTTTCCAGCTTGTACTCGCGTGGCTGTAGTTCAATCAGTTGGCTGCTGCGGCCTTGTAGATGGATTTCCTCAAGTTTAAAAGTGCCTTTGGCATCCCGGCCAAAGCCAATTACAAAACGCCCGTTCGCGGCAATGGGCACCGCTTTATCATTCAGCAAGACCTGACTGCCGGCTTTTGCCTGCCCAAATAATACAGCGCCTGGCTGGACTTTGCCTTGCAGTGGTATTTCTGCGAATGAGTTCAGGCTTAACAGCAGCAAGCTGAATAAAATACCCGGGCGCACTTTAGAGAACCAGCGTTAATTTTTGGCCGGGGCGCAATATGGATTTTCCACTTAGGTTATTCCAGCGCTTGATATCATCAATTTTTATCCGGTGTTTTTTCGCAATTTTCCAAAGAGAATCTCCGCTGCGGACGGTATATTGGGTTTTTCCGCTTTTTTGGCGGTTATTGCTACCGCCGGCTTTGGATTTAAAGATTTTAAGGGTTTTTCCGGCACGAATTTTGCCCGGATCCGAAATGCCGTTCCAGCGCTGAATATCACTGACCCGAACACGGTAACGATGGGCAATGGTTGAGAGCGACTCACCGTTGCGAATGCGATGATTGATGCGTGTAGGTGCTACCAGGCGGTTTTGCATTTTTTGCAGTTCAACCGCTGCTGCCGCATATAACGGATCAATACGGTCGATGCCTTCGCGTGGCAATTGCAGGCGTTGGTTGATATGAATAACATCAGAACTGAGGTTGTTGGTGGCCCTGATCACTTCAATCGGTACATTATGTTTAATGGCTAGCTTGCCCAGCGTGTCGCCGAATTCAACCGATACATAATCCCAGCGCATTAAAGCATCTGGCTCCAGATCTGCTAGGCGTACGGTCATGTCTTCAGCATTGATACGCGGCAGTACGATCCGGTGGGGGCCGTCTGGTGCAGTTGCCCAACGGCTGTAGCCGGGGTTGAGTGCGTATAAATCCTTGATGGGCATATTAGCCAATTGTGCAGCTAATACCAGGTCGGTCTGGGTGCCGATATCAATAACCACTACCTGGGGCGTGTTCGGGATTGCAGGCAGGGTGAAGCCGTATTTTTCGGGGTTTTCAAACAAGCAGCGCAAACCCAACATTTTTGGTACATAGCCACGCGTTTCTTTGGGTAGCTTTAAATTCCAAAAATCAGCGGGTTGGTTGCGGGCTTTTTGTTTTTTTACCAGCCGTCCCACGCGGCCCTCACCGGCATTATAGCTAGCTAGCGCCAGCAGCCAGTCTTCATCAAAGCGGTCGCCGAGATAGCTCAGGTAATCCAGGGCTGCCTGGGTTGCAGCATACATATCGCGGCGACCGTCATACCACCAGTTTTGTTGCAGGCCGTATTGTTTACCGGTGGAGGCAATAAATTGCCAGGTACCGGCGGCGTTCATATGTGAATAGGCAAAGGGATCGAAAGCGCTTTCAACAATTGGCAGATAGGCAAACTCACCGGGTAGATTGCGTTTTTCGATTTCCTCGGCGATATAAAACAGCCATGGCTCGGCGCGTTTTAGCACCCGCGCCATATAATCAGGGTGATCGGCATACCACTGCGCCCATTTTTGCGAGGTTTTATCGATTTCGCACGATGGCAGTTTGTAGCTGGCTTTCAGACGTTCGAAAATATCGGCGTATTTAGGTTCGCTAGACTGCTGTGGTCGGGCATCTACGCCAGTATCGACTATCCGGTTTTGCGGTATTTCAATTACTGCATCTTGAGGTACAGGAGCTGGGTTAGTGGATGCGGTCAGGGAATCATCTTTGTTCTGCACGCTACAGGCAGATAAAAATAAAAGCAGAGCAATAAGCAACGGGGCAAGCAGGGATTTCGGATGCACAGGTTTCGCCTAATAATTTTATTGCCCCCATTATCCAGTTGCACGCTCTGAGGTCAAGTCAATTGCGACAGGGCAATTGCATTAGAATCAAAGGCCAAGTAGAGAAAGCTGAATCAATTCATCAATATCGCTGGCCAGTCAGGAATACCCTGTGGTTGTTCAAAAGCCGTCTTTCCAGCTTCGCAAAGTTGCAAATACATCCACTCGGTTGCTTACTGAAGAATTCCTATGCTTGGCGGCAGCGATGACTTCGGCGTGATCGCAGCGGAGGAATGGATTGGTTTGCTTTTCTGTAGCTAAGGCGACCGGCAGCGTAATTTGTTTGAGTTGCCGCAGCTCAGTGACTTGCTGACAGCGTTTTTGTAGCGCCAGATTACCCGGTTCAACAGCCAACGCAAAGCGTCCATTGGCCTCGGTATATTCATGTGTGCAGTAGATCGCGGTGGTATCGGGTAGCGCCACGAATTTATCCAACGAAGCTAACATCTGTGCCGGATTACCCTCAAACATTCGGCCACAACCCATCGAAAACAATGCATCGCCACAAAATAACAGTTTGGCCTGCGCGCAATAATAGCTAATATGGCTGCGGGTATGCCCGGGTACTTCCAATACGGAAAACGACAAACCACCGAGTTTTACAGTGCAGCTTGCATCAATGCTATGGAATGTATCCGCCAAGCGATCATCTAGCGGAGCGTATACCCGCGCAGCAGTTCGTTCTACCAGTGCCGACACTCCACCAATATGGTCCATATGGTGATGGGTGATGAGGATAGTATCGAGCTGCAACTGATTCGTCTGCAACCAGTGTAATACCGGGGTTGCATCACCCGGGTCAACCACAAAAGCATGCCCGGGAGATGTCTCCACCGCCCAGATATAATTATCATCAAAGGCGGGCAGCGGATAGATTATCGGGTAATTGTCGGCAGAATTCGTGTGCATGGGCGTTTAATTGAGTAGGAACTACTGGCATAATAACGCAGGTTAATGATGACTGTAACTATCCCTACATTAAAAGACTGGTTTAGCTCCAAACGCGGTAAGGCATTGCTGCAGCAAGAGCAGAAAGTGCTCAGGCACTGTTTGCAGGCGTATGCTGGCGATGCAGCGTTGTTTCTAGGGCCTGAGGCGGTATTGCGGGACTTGCCGATTGACCAGTGCAAAGGTGATGTTTTTCAGAGTCATACCCAGAGGCTCACTGATGGCCGCGTTGAGTTTTCCGATCAGCAGGTTTCTACAGAGAAATCCTGGTTGTTTGCCAGTGAAAGCTTGGATATGGTGGTACTTAGCCATTCGTTACCGAGAATAAATACAGCTGAATTATTGAATGAGGCCTGGCGGGTTTTAGCTCCGGAAGGACAATTACTGCTTAGTGTTTTGCATGATCAGGAGAGTCCGCTGAACCTTTCTGATAGTCTTTTGGTGCAGGCGATGTGCGAGCTGCCGCAGCCGGCTGATGATCGCCATTATTGCGGAAAGTTAGGTTTAAAATGGACAGCTACTGCACCAAAAATCATCAACCAACTGTGTCCTTTGCGAATTTTGCAGTGGCAAAAGCGCAAACCGGGCATGGTCGGGAAGTTTAAGTTCAGCTTGCCGAAAACAGGTTCAAGCTGGGAATACACCTAAGTATATTGAATAAGGCAAAACAATGAAGGTAGAACTGCACACAGATGGCGCTTGTAGCGGCAACCCCGGCCCGGGCGGCTGGGGCGCACTACTGCGGTACGGTCGCGAGGAAAAAGAGCTCAGCGGCGGACAAAAAGACACTACCAACAACCAGATGGAATTGATGGCGGTGATTCGTGGTTTGGAATACCTCAAGCGCGGGGTACATCTAGACTTGTATACCGATTCGACCTATGTGCTTAAAGGTGCCACCGAATGGATGTCCAGCTGGAAAAAGAAAGGCTGGAAAAACAGTGCGGGTAAGGCGGTAAAAAACCGAGAGCTATGGGAACGACTGGAAAAAGCCATGCACCGGCATACAATAGATTGGCATTGGGTAAAGGGTCACAGCGGCAATGTCGACAATGAACGCGCCGATGAACTGGCTCGTTCAGCCATTCCACAAATTCGATAAAGAAGAAATAGAGACTATGCGGCAAATTGTTCTGGATACAGAAACCACCGGTTTGGAAGTCACCCAAGGCCACCGAATTATTGAAATCGGTGCGCTGGAGTTACTCGAACGCCAAGCTACCGGGCGGCAGTTTCACTATTACCTCAACCCCGAACGGGAAGTAGAAGCCGGAGCTATGGAAGTGCATGGCATCAGCAACGAGTTTCTTAAAGATAAACCCCTGTTTACCGATGTGGTTAGCGAGTTTATGGACTTCATCAACGGTGCCGAACTGATTATCCATAATGCCTCATTTGATCTGGGGTTTTTGGACTATGAACTGTCGCTGCTAGATCAGGGTTACGGCAAGATAAAAGACAACTGTAGTGTCCTAGATACATTGCTAATGGCGCGGAAAATGCGTCCCGGGCAGCGTAATTCTCTGGATGCATTGTGCAAGGTTTATGATATCGACAATACCAGTCGAACCTTGCATGGTGCTTTACTGGATGCGCAAATTCTGACAGATGTGTATCTGGCGATGACCGGCGGGCAAACCGATTTGAGCCTGAGCATTGCCGGGCAAGATAGCGAAGAGCATCCGGTAGAAAAAATTCCCGCTAGCGAGCGTGGCGAAGTTACCATCATTCGTGCGAGTGCCGAGGAGTTAAGCTTACACAAACAACGGCTCGAAGACATCAACAAAGCCAGCGATGGCAAGTGCGTGTGGACCCGGTAGGGTGGATATTTATGCCCACGCGTAAAGCTCACAATCTATAAAAAATCATATAAAACATTGAATTGCGTGGGCATAAATGCCTACCCTAGGTATCCATTCTCTCGTTTTCTGCCGTGTCTAGCGCCGGGTGGTTACGGTCTTGCATCCAACGGAGGGTCTCGGCGTACTCGCGTATATTGTTCACATATTTTACAGCTTCATAGCCGCGGGAATAACCATAACGGGTTTTTGAATACCATTTTTCCTGACTGAGCAGGGGTAGGGTGTCTTCAACATCCGCCCAACTGTCGGGATTGCCGCCCTGGCTTTGGGTCAGGCGTCTGGCATCCTCAAGATGGCCATATCCGAGGTTGTACGCCGCCAGTGCCATCCACAGGCGATCGGGCATTGGAATGCGTGCGGGTACCTTGCCTAGTAGTTCGTTAATATAGCGGGCACCGCCTTCGATGCTCTGTGTTGGGTCTTCACGGTCGGCAACGCCAAGGTGCAATGCTGTCTGGCGGGTTAACATCATGATTCCCCGTACACCGGTGAATGAAACCGCATCCGGGTCCCAGTGGGACTCCTGATAACCCATAGCTGCAAGCAATTCCCATTCGAGATTGTGGGTATGTGCCACTTCAAGGAAAATTGGCAATACCGCTGGCAGGCGCTTTTTTAATTGCGCCATAAAGGTATACATTCCCACATGCCCAAGTTTATCTGATTGCTGAAAATACTTTAATTTAAATTGACTGAGCTGCTGGTTTTGTTTGAGCCCTACAAAATAGGCTTCGCTGGCCAGTTCCAAACTTTTATCACCAGCTTGGAGTACCCAAGCAAGTGGTCGTGCCTGACCAAGGTTAAAGCCTTTTCTTACCAATGGGAAATATCGCTGGTTGATATCAAAAACCAGTGAATCAACAATCGCGTAGTCGATAATACCTTCAGCAACAGCAGTGAAAAGGTCTTCGGCACTGTTGTCATTATTGGACTGCCAACGCAGTTGAGGCAGGTCTTGCTGCGCTTTATGTAGCTCTGCTTCATGGCTAGAGCCGGCAATAACCCGGATGCGATTGCCGATTAAATCCGCTAATTTACGCGGTTTTTTATAGCCGCGCCGATAGACTACAACAGAATCAACAAGCTCATAATCAGGTCCAAAATTTAGATATTTTTCACGCTCGGGTGTGCGACTAACATTAGCGGCAATGAGGTCGCCCGCCTCAGCTTTCAGCATGGGAAACATATCCTGAAAGCGCGCGGCTGGTCGAATTTTCAATTTCACCCCGAGTGAATCGGCAAAACCTTTCACCAGGTCATATTCAAAGCCGGTATCACCATCTCGCCCGAGATACCAGGAAGTAGCACCATTGCGGGTTATCATGGTGAGGTAACCACGCGCCTGGATTTGTTCGACCTGGGTGAGCTCATCATTCCCTGAGCTAATAAAAAACAGCGAGAGCAGAACAATAATTACGCCGGTAAACGGTGTGATTAGTAGTTTGCCCAGCGGTTTGCCTATTGGTTTTCCCGATGGTTTGACTGCTGCCTTAGAATGCGTATCCAAAAAATAGCCTCAAGAAGAACTGAGCTTATCTTAACGGATAAACAGGCTCAAAGTTAGGGCAGTATCCCAACTTTGATTAGGATGGATGGATTAACATTTTGATAAGCCCTGTCACAGGCATCTTTTTTCCGATAAATTGGATTGATAAAGCATGCGCAGTTTCTGTTAAAATTTGTTGCTTCTAGCAATAAATGAAATAACTACATGGAGCGGTATTCCCGCTTCAACAAAAGACTATATTAATATGACAATACGAACTCGTTTTGCCCCCAGTCCCACCGGTTTATTACATGTGGGCGGTGCCCGTACTGCGTTATTTTCCTATTTGCATGCGCGTGCCAATAATGGAAGGTTTATCCTGCGGATTGAAGATACTGATATCGAACGCTCTTCTGAGGAATCCATCCAGGCGATTATGGATGGCATGAACTGGCTGGGGCTGGAATGGGATGAAGGCCCGATATTTCAAACCGATCGTTTTCCTCGATACCACGAAGTTATCCAGCAGCTAACAACAGAAAATAAGGCATACCTCTGCTACTGCAGTAAAGATCGCTTGGAAAAACTTCGGGCAGGGCAGATGGAGGCTGGCATGAAGCCGCGTTATGACGGTAAGTGTCGAGATATGGATCCAGCTGGTGCACCAGTAGAAATAAAACCGGTAACCCGTTTCCGTAACCCCTTACAGGGTGCTGTGGAATGGACAGACTTGGTGCGTGGCTCTATCAGTATTTCTAATGAAGAACTTGATGACCTTATTATTGCTCGTCCGGATGGATCCCCAACTTACAACTTTACTGTTGTTGTTGATGATATGGATATGGGTATTACCCATGTGATTCGCGGTGACGACCATATCAACAATACCCCGCGACAAATCAATATTTATCAGGCGTTGAATGCTGAGCTTCCACTGTTCGGGCATGTACCCATGATTTTGGGAGAAGACGGTGCGCGACTATCCAAACGCCACGGGGCAGTCGGTGTTACCCAGTATCGAAATGATGGGTACTTGCCCGAAGCCCTATTAAATTATCTGGTGCGTCTGGGTTGGTCGCATGGGGATGAAGAAGTTTTCAGTATTGAGGATATGATTCGTTTGTTCGATATTAGCGATGTAAATCGCAAACCATCTAGCTTTAATACCGAAAAACTGAACTGGCTGAATCAGCACTGGATGAGAACCCTCCCCGCAACACAAGTGACCGCAGCGTTGGCCTGGCAGTTTGAATTACTGGGTATAGACAGCTCTACAGGACCAGCGCTGACAGATATCGTCGATGTGCAGGCTGAGCGGGTAAAAACCTTAAAAGAAATGGCTGAGCTAAGTCGAATGTTTTTTGAAGATTTTGAAGAGTTTGATGCCAATGCAGCGAAGAAAAACTTGCGCCCGGTAAGCCGTGAGCCAGTTGAAGCGATTCGGGCTGCGCTAGAAGATATTTCAGACTGGACTCCAGAAAATCTGCACCAGGCGATTATTGATACAGCAGCAGCCATGGATTTGAATATGGGTAAAATTGCCCAGCCGTTGAGGGTTGCAGTTTGCGGTAGTGGGGTGTCACCATCAATCGATAAAACTTTATGGCTGGTAGGCAAAAAGCGATGTCTGCAGCGAATAGATATGGCGTTAGCATTTATAGCTAAACGCGAAGCCGCTTTATAGTCAGAATTGAAGTCCGTTACGCTTCGCTAACAGCAGCGCTAGGGTGGGCATTTATGCCCACCCTAGCGGAATTATTCTGGCAGGGCTAAATCCTCGATCATGGCTTTGAGGAAACGCGCGGCTTCGCCACCGGTGCTGGCACGATGATCGAAAGTCAATGACAGCGGAATCATGCGATGCACTTCAAAACCTCCGAGTATTGGTACCACTTCGTTGCGTAATTTACCGGCAGCGATAATAGATACACACGGCGGGGTTACGATCGGGGTGGCATAACGACCGGCAAAAACACCAAAGTTGGACAACACAATGGTGTAATCCTTGAGGTCTTCCGGTGGAATGCTGCGATTGATAACATTATCCCGCAAACGGTTTATATCACTACGGATATCCCCAGGGGACTTGCTGTGAACATCGCGTAATGCGGCCACAAACAAGCCATCAGCAGTATCTACTGCCATGCCAACATCCATGCCTTTATGTAGCATGCGCATGTTTTGTTTACCGTCATACCAGGCATTCAAGCCGGGTTCGGCCTGGGCACCAGCCCAGAGGCAGCGTAACAAGCGTACAGTAATGTCTTGGTCGTGCTGCCAGGCATGAATATCTGCATCATCCATTAAAGTGGTGGCAACGACTTCTGATTGTGCGGCAGACATGATTCTTGCCATGGTCCGTCGAGTACCACGAATATTTTCCCACTCGCCGCTGGTTTCTACGCGGGCTGCAGGTGCTGGGGCAGGGCGGCTACTTGGAGTTACTGTTGCAGCAGGCTTCGGTGCAGATGCTTTTTGTGCATTTGGCGATGCAGCATAAGCTTTCACATCTTTGGCGGTAACTACCCCGCCTTTGCCGGTTGCAGGCACGCTGGCAAGATCAATCTTTAACTTACGCGCCATCGCCCGGACTGCCGGGGTGACTTTTACGCCGCCGATCAGAGCGGCATCACTGACCACTTTATTGCTGGTTTCCATTTCGCCAACTACAGTACCAGAATCGGAATTATTTTCTTCAGGCGATATTTCTGCCTTTGGCTCCGCGGCCACTTCTTCCGCTGCCTCGCCGTCCACCTCGAAACCCGCCAGCGGGTCGTGGGTATTGATAACATCACCTGCCTGGCCATAAAATTTAACAATTTTGCCGGTGTACGGGCTCGGAACTTCGACCACAGCTTTGGCGGTTTCCATAGAAACCATGGGTTGGTCTTCAGTGACTTCATCGCCTTCAGCAACCAACCATTCAACAATTTCTGCATCTGGCAGGCCCTCAGCAAGATCGGGTAATTTAAAAATCATCATGAGACAGCAAAGACCTTTTTAACAGTGTTGAGGATGCGTTCTACGCTTGGCAGATACTTCATTTCCATCCGATAGAGTGGTATAACAGTATCATAACCTGTGACCCGTTTGACCGGTGCGAGTAAATTATAGATGCCGCGGTCGGCGAGGTTGGCAGCAATTTCAGCAGCTACTCCGCAATGCCTAGCGGCTTCGGCAATAATGACACAGCGCCCGGTTTTTTCTACCGACTCAATGATGGTATCCATATCCAGAGGGCTGATAGTAGCAACATCGATCACTTCTGCGCTGATGCCTTGTTCTGCTAATTTATCAGCGGCTTCCAGAGTTTCTTTGATCATCGCACCCCAGCTAACCAGGGTTACATCAGTGCCGTCACGCAGGAGGAAACAGACATCCAGCGGCAATTCTTCACCATCGTCCTCGACTTCTTCCTTACCCCAGCGGTAAATCCGTTTAGGCTCTAAAAACACCACTGGGTCGGGGTCACGAATAGAAGCCAACAGCAGACCATAGGCACGGCTGGGGGAGGAGGGGATTACCACTCGAATGCCCGGCATATGCGCAAACATAGCTTCTGTAGACTCAGAATGATGCTCTGGTGCATGAATACCACCACCAAATGGCATGCGTAGAACCATAGGGCAGCTCAAACGGCCCCGGGTGCGGTGGCGCATCCGTCCGGCATGCGAAATCATGTGGTCGACCATGGCGTAGACAAAACCCATAAACTGGGCTTCTATCACCGGTCGCATACCTTGAGCAGCCATACCCACAGCCATGCCGCAAATCATGGTTTCAGCCAGTGGAGTATCAATGACGCGTAAATCACCAAACTCTTCCTGTAGGCCTGATGTAGCCCGGAAAACACCGCCGTTAATGCCGACATCCTCACCCATGATGACCATGTCTTTATCCGCACGCAGTTCCGAACCCATGGCCAGACTCAGGGCTTCAACCATTGCTACCTTAGGCATTATTCAGCCTCCTTTAAGGCAAATTCTTTTTGCGCCTGTAAATCATGCGGTAACTCCGCATACATATAATCAAACATAGAGGCAATTCCGGGTGAGGGGGTGTTTAAGTATTCCTTAACCGCTACATCAATCACTTCCGCCACCTCTTTTTCCAGTTTTGACTGTTTTTTATCATCCCATTGCCCTTCGCTTTCAAGGTATTTTCGCAAACGAGCGATAGGCTCTGATTTCCAGGCTTCTTCGACTTCTGCGTTTTCACGGTAACGACTGGCATCATCAGCGGTTGTGTGATCTGTGAGGCGATAGGTGATCATTTCGATAACACTGGCACCTTCACCATTGCGAGCTCGTTCGATGGCTTCTTCCATTACCAAGTGGCTAGCAATGTAATCATTGCCATCGACTTGAGCGGAATGCAGGCCTGCACCCAGACCTTTTTGCGCCAGTGTCTTGGCGCGATTTTGTTTTGATCGCGGTACAGAAATGGCCCACTGGTTGTTCATAATTACGATAACTAGAGGCAGGTCATAGGCGCTGGCGGCATTTATAGCTTCCAGAACATCGCCCTTAGAACTGCCGCCATCACCTACAACGGTGACGGCCACGCGTTTTTCATCGCGCAGTTTGTAAACCATGGCAGCACCGGCAGCATGCAGGCACTGGGTAGCAATTGGCACGCACCAGGCAAAATCATGGCGTGGGCCAGAATAGTCACTGCCGCGCTCGTCGCCACCCCAATAGAGCAGGATTTCGGTCATAGTTACACCACGGTACAACTGGGTTCCGTAGTCCCGGTACATGGGCGCAAAACAGTCTTCTTCGCGCATGGCCGAGCCGATGCTGATTTGTGCCGCCTCATGGCCGAGGCAGGAGGCATAAGTTCCCAGCTTGCCCGTTCTTTGCAGGGCAATCGCCTTGAAATCAAAAGTCCGGGTTTGAACCATGAGTTTGTATATAGAAATCAATTTTTCGAAATCTTTAGCCAACTCAGGAATATCATCCCCGATAAGGCGACCATCGCGATCGAGAAACTGATGATACTCAACTGAAAAAGAAGCAACCGTTGCAGACATTTTCTTCATCCTGTTATTTATGTTATGTGTAATTTATGCCGGGTGTTACGGGCATTTGTCTGGTTTACCTGATAGCCAGGCATATTCTCTGCTCGGCCAGAGTGAAGCGGTATTATACCCCTGCAAGCCGCTGAGATTACTAAACTCGGAAAATAAATTTACCGCCGAGCATAATTATCTGCAATATTATCCGCATGGCAAGGGTTTATTCAGGCGTTTAGAAGTTTGTCGATAATCTCGCCGAATTTTTCAATCTCAGTTTTCGTTAATACCGAAGTCAATTTCTGTTCACAGGCACTGATTTTCGGGATCACTTCAGCCCGTAGTTGCTGCCCCGCTTTCGTCAGCGTTAGCTTTCGCGCACGCCGATCATGTTCGTGGTTTTCTGAAGTGACTAACTGGCGTTGAGTTAGGTGTTTTACCGCTCTTGAAATTCCTACCTTACCCATGGCAGTATAATGTTTCAGCTCCGTTGCAGTACTGTTAGGGTACTGCCCGAGAACGGCTATAATTCGCCAATCTGAGATGCTGATCTGTTGGCTGTCACGGTAGCTTTCTGCAATGTCTCCGGAAATCCGGTTTGACAACAACGATAGTCGGTAGGGCAAAAATTGTTCTAGATCAAATTCAATTGGCATACATGCCCTCACAAAACAGGATAGTTATACAACAAAGCCATTATAGTTACAAATGAAACTATGTTCTAGGTTATTATAAGTTACATATTTTACAATCTGCTTAACTACATTTCAAAGGACAAATCTATGAAACTTGCATCACTCAAACAAGGCGGACGCGATGGCAGCCTGATTATTGTTTCCCGTGGGCTGGATCGTTATATCAGTGCAGACTCCGTAGCAACAACCATGCAAGCGGCGCTGGACAACTGGGATACGGCAGCCCCTCGACTGAATGCACTTTCAGAACAGCTGAATGCCGGTGAACTTGAATCACTACCGTTACATTTCGAGATGCTAGCCGCACCACTGCCACGCGCCTATGAATTTGTAGATGGCAGTGCTTACCTGCCGCATGTAGAGCGGGTGCGTAAAGCTCGTGGTGCGCAAGTGCCGGAATCATTTTATGTCGACCCGTTAATGTACCAAGGTACTAGTAGCGGCTTTCTCGGCCCGCGTGAGGATGTGGCGGTTATTTCGGAAGATTACGGGATTGATTTTGAATCTGAAGTGATTATTATTACTGATGATGTACCCATGGGGATTGATGCTACCGCCGCTGCTGATCACATCCAGCTGATTGGTTTGATCAACGATGTTAGTTTGCGCAACTTGATTCCGGGTGAACTAGCCAAAGGTTTTGGCTTTTTGCATTCCAAGCCTCGTTCGACGCTCTCACCTGTTTTTGTGACCCCGGATGAACTGGGTGATGCCTGGCAGGATAGTGTATTGAGCCTGCCACTACTGAGCAATCTGAATGGTGAATTCTTCGGTAATCCTGAAGCAGGCGTCGATATGCAGTTTAACTTTGCGCAATTGCTTGCACATGCAGTTAAAACCCGCCCGCTGTGTGCCGGCGCTATTGTCGGCTCGGGCACAATTGCCAATCAGGACACCACACGCGGAGCTTCTTGTCTGGCTGAAAAACGGATGTTGGAAATCATCGCCGATGGCAAACCGAAAACAGCGTTTATGAGTTTTGGTGATCGCATTCATATAGAGATGTTAAACACTGCGGGTGAGTCAATATTTGGTGACATCGACCAGCGGATTGTTCAGTATTCAGTAACTTAATTACCCGGATTGAAAGCATGGCTGACATATTATTACATGACTACTGGCGTTCATCTGCAGCTTATCGGGTGCGTATCGCGCTAAATATCAAGGGCTTGCCCTACCGACAGCACTCTGTGCATTTAGTGCGTGATGGCGGTGAGCAAAAAAAGCCGGATTATCTGACGGTCAACCCGCAGGGCCTGGTTCCGGCATTGCAGGTGGATGGTTTGACTATAACCCAGTCACTGGTGATTATGGAGTGGCTGGAAGAGCAATACCCTCAACCGGCTTTACTTCCTGGCCAACCAGCCGAAAAAGCCTGGGTGCGAGCGTTGGCACAAGTTGTGGCCTGTGATATTCATCCGTTGAATAACTTGCGGGTAATGAGTTGGTTAAAAGATGATGCCAATGGTGCAATGGACGATGAAACTTTTACTCAATGGTATCAGCACTGGATTAAAGCCGGTTTCAGGGCCATAGAAACCCAATTGGAAAGTAGCCCGTTCAGCGGGCTTTGCTGCTATGGTGATGCCCCGGGATATGCAGATGCCTGCCTGATTCCACAAATGTACAATGCTGAAAGGTTCGCCTGCGATCTGGAGGGTTTTCCAAGAATCAGGACAATTACTGAATATTGTCGTAAACTTCCTGCATTCCTGAATGCGCTACCGGAAAATCAGCCGGACGCTATAACATCCTAAGGGTTGAGCCAGAGCAATGAATAATTATCTTTTCAAGATTATCTCCATAATTAGCCTGAGCGTTTTACTCAGCGCCTGCGCAACCTCCCCCCAACCCCAACCGCGTGCCTTTGCAACGGCGGAGGCGGTTATTGAGCAGGCTGAAAAAATTGGTGCAGGGGAATATGCTCCTACGGAATTGACACACGCACGCGAACGCCTCGCCCAGGCGCGAGAAGCGGCTGAAGCCTCGGGCCGGAGTAAATCGCCGAATGCCAATTTTTTAATCGAACAGGCAGAAATAAATGCAGAACTTGCCATTGCCCGTTCACAGCTGGCAAAAACCCGAGATAGGGTGAACCAGAAGCGCAAAAATAACGCAAAATTACTGCAAACATTGCAGCAGACCTATACGGGGGAATTTGAATAATGCATACCCGTACACATATTTTTAGAAAGGTTTTATTGCTAGGTTTACTGGCAGGATTAACCGCCTGCGCCACCGTACCCCCGCAAAATTTGGCACTGGAGCGCTTGCGCGGCTCGCTGGATACCCTTAAATCTGATCCCGAGCTGGGTAAATATGCCCCCCTGTCGCTTGGAGATGCCGAGAGAGCCTTACGGGAAGCCGAGCAGCCCGGACAGGATAAAGCTCGCCACGACCACCTGTTGTATATGGCCGATCGCCGCATTCGCATTGCCCGCGCACTGGCAGAGCGAGAGAGACTAGCGGCTGATTATTTGGCTCTGGATGAAGATCAAAATAAAATGTTACTCAAGGCACAAACGCTGGAAGCCGGTAGTGCCCGGCGCGAAGCCGAGCGTACCCGGATGATGCATGCGGCGATGGCGGAAGAGTCGGAATACAACAGTCAATTGGCGGCAGCCGCTGAAGTTTCCCGTCAGCAGGCAGACACTTCAGCTGAAAATGCCCGTGCGGAAGCAAAAGCTGCACGGAATTTGGCCGATGCCCAAGCTGTGCAAGCTGAACTGGCCCGCCAGGAAGCCAAGCTTGCAGGGCAACAAAATGAAACCCTACAGCGGCAATTAGCAAATATGCAGTTACGCCATACAGAATCCGGAGTGGTCGTTACCCTCGGTGATGTGTTATTCAAATCCGGCCAAAGTCAGCTCAAAACATCGGCGATGGAAAACCTCGATGAAGTCATCGAACTTCTGCAAAGTGAGCCGGATAAGAAAATTCGAATTGAAGGGCATACCGATTCAGTCGGTTCAGCGGCAGCGAACATAAAACTCTCCACTAACCGCGCCAATGCCGTACGGGATGCATTAGTAGGTCGTGGGGTATCAGGGGAGCGCTTAACTACTCTGGGACTGGGTGAAGACTTTCCAATCGATAGTAATGACACAGACCAAGGTCGTAGCAACAACCGGCGAGTGGATGTGATTTTGTTGGATAAGTAGTTTATTAACCCAAACTTGTTGGAGATTGCTGAGCAATCTGGTAGCTATCGGGGGGCTGCTGAAAATTATGCATAAGATGGAGTGAAAGCCCATTTAAAGGGAAAATATGGGGTAACCCCTTTTTTCAAAAACTATAGAAGAGAGGAAAAGCCTATGTACAACACACTAAAGGATTACATGGACAACAAATCGACTACTGACACTCAAGCCTTACAAACTAAAAGCATAGTAGTTAGTATTTTTGTTGCTTTTAATTTTATGATCTCAGCTGTATTGTTTACTTTGTGGGTGGCTTGGTTGTTTTTAGAAAGCACTTTCTTGCCGGCTCTTGCGTTTGTAGTAATATTCGGACTCTATGTATATTGTTACAATTTTAAAACTCAATATTTCTATGTTTTGAGTTGGGTATTCGCAACAATATCTTTGGTTGCAGCACTGGCTTTGTTCGTTACTAACGCTAGCAACTCTGGCTTTACATTGTTAGCTATTGCATCACAAATGTTATCTATATTTGGGATTCTGCTGACAATGATAGAGATATATCACAAGCGGTTAACAGAGCACCTTGGCAGAGTGCTAGAATGGTGAGTATAAAGTAGCTTAGGGGGCAGGCATCCGGTAGAACCATTGCCGATTTTGCCACGAACGAATGTCAGTGGTTACTGATCCCGTTGCTTCAAGTAAAGGCTGTATCTAATCACAAACCAGACCACAAACAGATCCCACCTTATCCAGGCATGCCTGACTGAACCCCACGCCACAGCAAGAAGGATCTACATCACAAATCTGATCCACACAGGAGTGGCAACCGTAAGGCATTGGGGATGGATTCACTTCACATAAGCTTAGGCCGCAGGTTTTGATATTCAGCGTGGCACCTTTTTCGACGGTAAAGCCCGGCTGAATATCGACCGCCCATCCACTAGCAAGGGTGAGGTTAGCGCCAGCTGCTACGGTATAGGCAGGATCAATGGATAATAATTCGCAGGCCTCATAGGTCGCATCATATTCCTCAGTAACACCAGCCACCATAATTAAATTACAAGCACCTTCTGGCAGGCACTTTTTACCACCATCTGTGATGACCCAGGAGTTAGCTGTAATTAGTTGTGCTCTTGCCGCGGCAGCTTGCGGAGAACAGTAGGTCGAATTGCCACCACCGAATGTAACCCCAGTGGTAAGTAGTTGAGCCTCCCAGCCGATTAGCAAGCTCTCATAATTTGCGGTGGAAAGAGTGACATCAGCAAACATATTATTGGCTAGTTTGAGTGCAGTTACATCCCAAGCGCCAATGTCTTGATCAAAAGAGATCGCGCCTTTAAACATTTGAATCATATGGGTCACTGCGGTTGTATTCCAACCACTAACATCCGGGTTGGCAGAGCTTGCGCCCCTGAACATAAAGGACATAAGCACAACACTTTCAGTATTCCAATTAACTGTATCTGGATTAGCTGAAGTCGCATTAGAAAACATCGAAAACATACTCTTAACAGCCGCAGTATCCCAATTGCTGGTATCCGGATTAGCCAATAGGGCACTACTGAACATAAAATCCATGGTCTCTACTCTTGATGTATTCCAGTTACTAGTATCTGGGTTAGCAGAACTTGCGCCACTAAACATCCCTTGCATAGATTTTACAGCCTGTGTATTCCAATTGCTGGTATTCGGGTTAGCATTGACAGCTCTACTGAACATTAAAGACATATCAGTCACTGCTGAGAAATCAGGTGTATCGATTGCTGGAAACAAAAGGTTCGTTGTCCCCGAGAAAGCGCCCTGCATTGTTTTCCATCGCTGGGTTCCCCACTGATCGAGAGATATTATTTTTTGCTTATCGACTCCACCGCTAAATTTGATTGAGTCAAAAGAACCTTTGATTCTTATGGTATTGGTACCAGCAACCCCGTAGTCATGTGTTACCATGCCAGTTAAACTAAACTCATCAAAAGTTCCGTCATTATCCCAGTCCACATCATAAGGACCGCCTACCATTGGAACCGTAATTGAGGTGGTATTTGATGTGCCGGGGTTATCTGTTTTCCATGTGGTTACAAAGTGATCACTAGGCGCAGCGAAAGCTGTTTGCAGCCCGATAAATATTAGCAATGCCGAAACAAACTTAAGATTACTGGTAGATATATTAATCACACCCGTATCGAGCGGCGTTATAGCCAATACACCATCTTCAAAGTCCTCACAGATATGCGACTCTGATTCAACAAGCACATCACCGATACTTGCTTTGACTTTGCTAGGCCCTAACAGCAGTGGAGCAACTGGCCCCACGACTGATGAAGTAATCAAACTCGCACCTTCACTCACATTAAAATCAAGATTAAGGGTGATTTTAGGTGACTGGAAATATACCACAGCACCCGCTTCAATGTTGACAATTCCAGAGGTAACCAGTGAACTTGTACCTGCACACAGATGCATTCCGGATAAGAAATCGCCGGTAACCACGGTATCAACACCAGAGCAGGACAGAAGAATAGGAGGCAGACCCGAATGGCACTAAGTTAAGCCATTTTGCATTGATTAAACATCTTCTAATGTGGCTTTAAATAAGGGTTAAGCTCTTGATAGATCAGATGATAAAGCCCCTTATCCTAGTGCCATTCGGGACAGACATCAAGCAGAAGCATTCCCGATTTTGCCATGAGAGAAAATCTCCCATTGCCGACAGCTAAAAAAGGGAGGGTTACCAATTTACTTAATCAATTGAGGACAACTTGTTGATCAGTATCATACTGACCAACAACTTTGTTCCACTCAATTAATCTAATCTAATCGGTGAGTCAATGCACTCACCAGACTGTCAGTAATTTTCAACTTTTGTTCGTGGCAATAACGGGAATCAGGCTAAAAGGCACCTGTCCCCATGGTCGTACGGTTATTACGACGAACTGGCTACCAGTGTAGTGCCAAACTTAGACGGCTATCAGGATATGAAACACGCGAAGTTTTTATTGATAGTTATCTAGCGTGCTCACATTACATATTTAATAAGATTAAAAATCCTGATCCGACAATAAGCAGGACGGAAGCTATAAACAGAATTCGCTCATACGCTTCATTTACAATAACAAAACCTTTCTCCGGCCAAACAGTTAAGTAATAGATATTGTATATGCTGGGCAGAAAAAGAATCCAGCCACCCCAGTTTCCTTGGCTCGCGGTAAGCACGCCAAAACATGCAAGCAGGGCTGAGCCAACTAATAGTAGTCCTAGCAACCTAGGCGGTACTGATCTGGCTACACCCCTGTTATGCTGGTTATCTTTCATATGATGTAGTCCTCATAACGATTGAGTTTACTGGTGCGCATGATTGCACTTTCCTTCCTTGCGTCTTTTGCCCACGCCCATCCGTGGACTGTGCGTCTTTAGAAATCGGTCTATCTTCTCGCTGGCGCGGTTTAAAGTTTCTATGCTTTGTTCGCTACGCCGTTGGCGCTCATCGTGTGAGTGCTCATTTATATCCTGTTTTTTCTGTTCGCTGAGGTGGTAGCGTATTTGCCGCTTTATCTTCTCGCGCTTGCGTTCGAGCTCCTTGAAAGTACCGGACCATTCCTTGGCAGCATCTGAGGGCATCTTGCAACCATCAATAGCAAACAGTTCATTACCAAGCAACCTTTCTTCTGAACAAATCAACAATACTTGTTCAAATAACGCTGCTATCTCCTCACTCTTACTGCTGACAAATGCTGCAAGGGTTGTATAGTGAGGGACGGTATCACAAGACAGGGCTTTAAAGATAATATTGGTCTCACAGTACCATTGCATTTCACGGCTTGAGGTAATGCCTTTGGAATAAGAAAACAGAATTATCTTTAATAATATCGCCGGATCATAAGCAGGCCGGCCATTGCCTTCATTCTTGTATGAAGGATAAAAAACTGAAATATCCAGCTTGCGCTCAATAAGATAATGGATTGCACTTTCAAAGCTACCAGGCTGCAACTGATCCTGGTAATTGATCACAACCATAGCGCTTTGGTTGTGGTCGTAAGGGATAAAGTTTGGCATCAATCTAGCTCCTTTTGATACCGTTTATTTTATCATCTTAATAGAGCGCTTTTGGGGTTTTTCTACAGCCTCAACGCCCCAGTTAACTTGCGCCGCAATATATTGCGGCGTCAATGTTTAACTGTTTGTGTACGCCCAGCATGGGCATGAACTAATGAGGTGAAAGTCCTCTGTAGGAAGATCGCCGTTATTAACAATATATATTGTTATTAGATGCTAACTACTAGCGAATGGCAAGGGCCAATCCGCGAGGAACGGTCTGAAGGAAGCCGGACGCAAAACTGCGAGCTGATGAACAAAAACATCATATGAGGCGTAGGCTGGAGGCGAGAAGGCACAAGACTTCGAAGCCATGTGATCTAACGGCCACCGTAAATGATGCAGTTGCGCAGCGACAGTTCATGCTCCTATCTGGGGAGATCTGCTTAACCAGCGATCGGTAGATAACCAGTGAGGCCACTGGTTGACCAAGCCTTGGCATGCAGGATTCATCACCCTGCATGAGCGAATGAGATGAAAACCGATAGCGCCAGCAGGGGTAACTCTGTGGGTGATTAAGCAGAAGTCAGCAGAAGGCATAGTAGCCCAACGGCCATCGTAATGGATGGCACATGGTGAAGGCCTGAACATTTAGATAAAGGAGGAGCCTTGCCACACTTGAATACACAAACGCCGACCGGCGGTGATGTGACTCAGCGTCGTGTCTCGAAGCCAACCTTTAGTGGCAATCTATTCGACCGAGTCTTGCAACGAGAGAACATCCTCAAAGCCTGGCAGCGTGTTCGAGCCAATAAAGGGGCGGCTGGCATCGATGGCATGACCATTGATGAGTTCCCCGGCTGGGCAAAGTCTGGCAATTGGAAACAGGTGATGACTGAGCTGAGATTAGGTCAGTACAAGCCCTCACCGGTCAGGCGTGTTGAGATCGATAAACCGGATGGTGGTAAACGCCAGCTGGGGATTCCAACTGTGATAGACCGCGTGATCCAACAAGCCATTGCTCAGGTGCTAACGCCGATATTCGACCCTGATTTTTCGAACAATAGTTTTGGATTTAGGCCGAGGCGTAATGCACAGCAAGCCGTGAAGCAGGTACAAGGCATCATCAAGGAGGGTCGCCGCATTGCGGTCGATGTCGACTTGTCGAAGTTCTTTGATCGAGTTAATCATAATTTACTGATGACGCACCTTGGCTACAAAGTGAAGGACAAGCATCTTTTAAAATTGATTAAACGCTATCTTCAAGCTGGGGTTATCGATAACCAGCGCTATAGCGAGAGTCGAGAAGGCGTTCCACAGGGCGG
>JAKITK010000079.1 GCA_021648125.1 Lysobacterales bacterium | reverse complement strand
ACCCGACCGAGTGTCGGGTTTTTTTATATATAACATTTAGCTACGATTTAGACTGAAATACAGGAACTAGAATGGAACACGCAAAAATCAAACACTTTATCAACACCCAGGACTGGTCACAGCAGGAACTTAAAGACATGCTGGTGCTGGCTGGTGAGCTGAAAAAGAAGCCCTGGCAGAACAGCTTGCAGGGAAAATCTATCGCCCTGTTATTTCTAAACCCCTCCATGCGTACTCGCACATCTTTCGAATTGGGAATGCAGCAACTCGGAGGAGTGGCTATTGTTTTGCAACCGGGGAAAGATGCCTGGGGAATTGAGTTCAACCCTGGGGCAGTTATGGATGCCAGTGCCGAAGAACATATTATTGAGGTGGCCGGTGTACTTTCCCGTTACTGCGACATGATCGGCCTGCGTTGCTTTCCGGGTTTTGAAGATTGGGATTATGATCGTACTGATCCAGTAATCAAATCATTGGCGAAATATTCCTCTGTACCGGTGGTGAATATGGAAACCATCGTTCATCCCTGTCAGGAACTGGCATTGATGCAAACTTTATATGAACGCTTGGGAGAGGTGCAAAACAAAAAATTTGTACTTACTTGGACCTGGCACCCGCGCCCATTAAATACAGCTGTTGCCAATTCGGCAGCCCTGATCGCCACTAAATTCGGCATGGATGTCACTTTGTTATGTCCTGAGCCCGCCTATATTCTTGACCAGCAATATATTGATGCCGCAGAAAAAAATGCAACAGAGTACGGCGGAAGTTTTCAGATCAGCCACGATATTGAGTCGGCCTATGCCGGTGCTGATGTAGTTTATGCTAAAAGCTGGGGAGCCTTACCCTATTACGGTAAGTCCGAAGAAGAGTGGGAACTGCGCAAAAATTATCGGCACTTTATCGTTAATGAAGAAAAAATGGCGCTAACCAATAATGCTATATTTAGCCACTGCTTGCCGTTGCGAAGAAACATTAAAGCAACCGATGCTGTTATGGATGCAGCCTATTGTGCGGCTATTGATGAAGCCGAAAACCGCCTGCATGCACAAAAAGCCATGCTATTAACCCTGTTTAAACAAAATAAAGAGTTTGAGTATAAGACCAATGAGTGAAAAAAAACCTATTTGTGTATTGGCCTTCTCCGGTGGCCTGGATACATCCTATTGTGTGCTGGTGCTGAAAGAGCAGGGCTTTGATGTCCACACTGTTTTTGTTACCACCGGTGGCATGGACCCGGCAGAAGTTACAGCCATAGAAGCCCGCGCGCTCGAATTAGGTGCCGCAAAACACATAACACTGGATGCGGCACAAGACATCTGGGATGAATTTGTAGTGCCATTAACCTGGTCGCAGGCGCGTATGCGTGGCGAATACCCGATGCTTTGCTCTGACCGCTATGTGATTGTGCGTAAGTCTTTAGAGTATTGCGATCAGCTGGGAACTAAATATTTTGCCCATGGCTGTACCGGTATGGGTAATGACCAACTACGCTTTGACCAAACTGTTCGCTCCTTGGGAGATTATCAACTACTCGCACCTATTCGCGAATTACAGGCGCAAACTAGCAATGTACGCGACTATGAAATGGATAAGTTAAAGCAAGCTGGGTTCGCGGTTTCAACTACCCACAGTAAATATTCGATCAATGAAAACCTATTGGGTGTAACCATTTCTGGGCAGGAAATTGATGAATTTGAAACCCCGGCTGATGATACCCATGTTTGGTGTCGTCCACGGGCTGAATGGCCTACTGAAACACTTTCTATCAAACTGGGCTTTGAGCAAGGTGAAGCAGTTAGCATTAATGGCGAGCGCCTGCCGGGTCCGGAAATCATTGAAAGATTAAATCACAGCCTCGGGCAATATGGTGTCGGTCGGCATATCTACACTGGTGATGTCACTATCGGCTTAAAAGGCCGGATTGTTTTTGAATGCCCCGGTATTGATGCCTTGTTGATTGCCCATCAGGCGCTGGAAGATTGCGTTAATACCCGTTGGCAGAACAGTTTTCGACAAACGATTTCCGACCGCTGGGCAGATCTGGTGTATACCGGGTTTTTCTATGAGCCACATAAAGCCGATCTTGAGGCTTACCTGAAAAGTTCGCAGGCCTATGTCAGCGGAGAAGTGAAATTACAAACCAGTGGTGGAATACTACATGCCACTGCGGTTGATTCTGAGTGGATGTTGCGCGACAAAGACGCAGTATATGCTCAAAGCTGTAGCTGGTCACCGCAAGAGGCAGAAGGCTTTATCAAATTAATTGGCCAGAGCTCTACGCTGGCGGCTAAAATTCGTAAATAATGAAAATGTCTACAAACAAAATACTCGATCACTTAAGCGCACTGGTAGCGATTGATACTACCAATCCACCTCGGTTAATTCCTGCCGATGGTGAACTTACCCAATATTTGCGCGAGCAGTTAGTTGGCTTTGAAATTGAAATCGTAGATTACGCTGACGGCCATGTGAGTATTTTTGCTTGTCGGGGCAATGCCGATGTCTTGTTCAATGTGCATCTGGATACTGTGCCAGTAACGCTCGGTTGGCAGACCAGCCCCTTTAAGCTGGATATTCGCGATAAATGTGCTTATGGCCGTGGTAGCTGTGATATTAAAGGTGCGGCTGCGGTACTGCTGGCGCTGGCAGAAAACACTGATAAACCCATGGCATTGTTATTTACTACCGACGAAGAAGGTGCTGGCGGTTGCTGTGTGCGAAATTTCCTGCAAAGCGGTCGGGCAGAGGCTTTTAAACAAGTGGTGGTGGCTGAGCCAACCATGATGCAGGCAACCTTTAGCCACCGTGGTTATTTGTCGGTATTTTGCGATTTTATCGGCGAGGGAGGACACTCATCTTCCGCAAGAACCTTAAAAGATTCTTCCATACACCGTATGGGGGCTTGGTTGGGCGCGGCGATTGATATTGCAGAAGATGCCTGCGCCAATGAAGAGGATCCGGGTGTGTGTTTCAATGTGGGCAGGGTAGAAGGCGGTGAAAAAAACAATATGATAGCTGAAAAAGTCAGTCTTTCTTGGAGTGCCCGTGTACCGCCGGGCAGTAGTAGTGAAGCACTTTATCAGCAAATGGTTACCGCCGCAGCCGAATTACCGGTGAACTGGCGCGTATCAATGATGGCGCCACCCCTGCCAGCGGCCGGTCAGAATGATATACAAGCACTGAGTTTTGCTACAAAAAACCAGCTTAAAATGGGTCCTGCTGTAGATTTCTGGACTGAGGCTTCTTTGTTTTCAGAACATGGTTTACCCGCTTTGGTGCTGGGCCCAGGGGATATCGCACAGGCACATACTGTGGATGAATGGGTCAGCGTGGAGCAATTACAAATTTGTTACGACACTTATCTGGGAATCATCAGTAATGACAACTAATGTAAGAACCATTGTGCGTGAAGTTCTCGGCCAGTTAAGCTCCAGCAAAGAGGCGCGCTTGTACCTGCGCCAGTTTAGCTCGGTTGATGCACTTAACTTTGCGGTAGTTAAAGTGGGCGGTGGCATTATCGAAAACCAACTGGAAGAGCTCGCTGCATCGCTGGCTTTTCTCTGGCATCTGGGTTTGTTTCCGATTGTTCTGCATGGCGCCGGCTCACAGTTGGATCAGGCGCTGGAAGATGCCGGGGTTGCCACCCATAAACTGGATGGACTGCGGGTAACAGATGCTGCAACCATGGCGGTTGTAAGACCGGTGATTTACCGGACTAATCGTAAATTGGTTGAAGCCTTGGAACGCCACGGTGTTCGTGCCCAAGGCATTCAGCACGGGGTATTTTCCTGCGGCTATCTCGATCGTGAACGCTACGGGCTGGTAGGTAAAATCAAAGGCGTTGAGCTGGAAGCTATCAGCGATACGGTCGAGGCGGGAATTTTACCCGTGGTGACTTGTTTGGGTGAGTCAGCCGCAGGCCAGGTGCTAAATATTAATGCCGACATCGCTGCCCGAGAACTGGTTTGGGCGATTAAGCCGCACAAAATTCTTTTTATTACCCCAACAGGTGGTTTGCTGAATGGCAGTGATGAATTGATTTCCGCTATCAGCCTGAGTGTAGATTTCCAGAGTTTAATGCGGCAGAACTGGGTGCATTCCGGGATGCGCCTCAAGCTCGAACAAATTGAACAGTTACTCGAACCGTTGCCGCCATCGGCTTCGGTATCCATTACTTCAGTTGGAAATATGGCGAGGGAATTATTCACCCATGAAGGTGCGGGTACATTGATTCGCAAGGGTGAAAAGATCAGTAAGTTGGAAACCATCACTGAGAACCAGCGTGAGCAACTGCGTGGTTTGTTGGAAAAAAGCTTCTCGCGCAAATTACGCCCGGATTATTTTTCCAGCCTGAAACTGCAAACAATTTTGCTAGCCAGTAGCGGGCGGGCCGCGGCCATCATTACAGAGGGCATCGATGGTATTGCATACCTTGATAAGTTTGCCGTTACCCCACAAGCACAAGGTGAGGGTTTGGGTGCCGCGTTGTGGCAGCGGTTGCGGGCTGAATACCCGGCGCTTTATTGGCGTTCTCGCCGGGCAAACCCAGTGAATAACTGGTATTTTCAGCAGGCGGAATGTACTGCCAAAAATGAAACTTGGGTAGGTTTTGCTTATGGCTTGCCGGATGTAACCAGTGCAGCCGTTTGTATTGAAGATGCCTTCGCCCGTGAAGATGGCTGGTTGCCAATAAGTAATTCAGAAGGATCGGCAACATGATTCGGGTAGCGGTAATAGGCGCACGCGGTTATGTGGGTGCAGAACTATTGGGCCTTTTAGATTCACATCCACAAGTTGAAATTTTAGCTGCCAGTTCACGCGCTCATGCTGGCAAGCCCGTTGCGGCCGTTATTGACGGCTTTAGCAACACCGCGCTTAACTTTACGGCGCTTGAACCCTCAGCTGTGGCTGACTTACAACTAGATGCATGCTTCCTTGCGCTGCCTAATGGATTGGCCGCCAACTTTGTTGCGGCCATTGATGCAACATCGGCTGCCACCACTATTATCGACCTCAGCGCCGATTATCGTTTTGATAATGCCTGGGTTTATGGTCAACCTGAGCGGTTAGGTGACATAATTATCGGTAGCAAGCATATCGCCAACCCCGGTTGTTATGCCACTGGCGCGCAACTGGGGCTAGCACCAATAGTTGCACAACTAGCGGAACCACCGGCAATATTCGGGATTTCCGGTTACAGCGGGGCGGGCACAACACCATCGCGAAATAACGACAGTAACATCTTAAAAAATAATATCATTCCCTATAAGCTGACCGACCACATCCACGAACGGGAAGTCAGCAGAACATTGTCTCAGCAAGTGCGTTTCTCGCCGCATGTAGCCAGTTTTTTTCGCGGCATCCAGCTAACAATTTCGGGTAAATTAAAACAGCCCACGACCGCTAGCGAACTGGAAAAACAATTCCAGAACTACTATCAAAAGAGCCCCTTGGTAAACATCAGCACAGCTGTACCTGAAGTGCGTGATGCCGCCGGGAAGCATAGCTTGCAAATTGGTGGCTTCACCGTTTCCGAGCAAGAGCCCGGGCATTTTGTGCTGGTCGTCACGCTGGATAATTTGCTCAAGGGTGCTGCAACCCAGGCGCTGCAAAATATGAACCTTGCGCTGTCGTTGGAATATAAGCTGAACGAATTTGACGGAATTAATTATGACTAAAAAAATTCAACAAAATGTCCTCTGGGCGGAAGATAGCAAGCTCGCCCCCGGAGTAATGGAGTTTTTGGCTGGTGAAGATGTGCTGCTGGACCGGCAACTGCTTGTCTATGATATTCAAGCAACTCAAGCACATATTCGCGGTCTCTCCCGAATCAATATTTTTAGTTCGGATGAAGCAACTCAGCTGGTTGCTGCGCTAGATGATCTAGCCAGCGAATTCTTAGCCGGTGAGTTTATTCTCGATGAGCGTTTTGAAGACGGTCATTCTGCAATTGAAGCCTATCTTACCGAACGATTTGGTGATCTAGGCAAGAAAATCCATACCGGACGCAGTCGCAACGACCAAATTCTGGTAGCCACCCGTTTATACCTGCAGGCAAAACTGAAAGCAGTACGCACGCAAACCCTGGCGGTAGCAAAGGCCTGTTTACAACGAGCCCAGGCTGACGAGCTAACCCCGATGCCCGGTTACACCCACTTGCAACCTGCAATGCCATCATCGGTGGGTTTATGGATGGGGGCGTTTGCAGAAGCAATGTTGGATAACGCCGATTGGCTATTGGCTATAAAGCAACAAATTAACATCTCGCCATTGGGCGCTGCCGCAGGTTTTGGTACAAGCCTGCCGTTAGACAGGCAAGGGGTGGCTAAAGAGCTTGGTTTTGAGCGTGTCCAGATAAATGCTCAGTATGTGCAAAATTCACGCGGTAAATTCGAACTGATGGCACTACAAGGTATCGAACAAGTGCTGTTGGATGTACGCCGACTTGCCTGGGATCTCAGCCTGTTCTCCACGGCCGAATTCGGCTTTGTGAAAATGGGTAAGGGCTACTCAACTGGCTCTTCCATAATGCCAAATAAATCCAATCCTGATGTAGTGGAATTATTAAGAGGCGCAGTTGTAGTTGTACAGGGAGCAATAACTGAACTGCAAAACCTGTTGTCGCTACCATCAGGGTATCAACGCGATTTGCAATTAACCAAAGCGCCATTATTAAGAGCCATGAATATGGCAAACTCCGCCCTTGGGATATTACCGGGGTTGATAGCTGGGCTAGAATTTAACCGCGTCGCAATGCTGCAAAAAATAACCCCAGAAATGTTCGCCACCGACCGGGCCATGCAGTTGGTTGAAACCGGCTTGTCTTTCCGTGCTGCCTACCTGCAAATGAAAAGTCCGCCCGCAGGCGAGGCTGAATTCACCCCAGGAACATCATTGGCCATGCGACTTTCAGCGGGCGGTTCGGGTAAGCCAGGTCTACAGGTGTTGCGGGAGCGGTTACTGAAGTATGGCAACAAGCAAGCGTAATGACTGAGTGTATCAGTTTGGTCAGAATTTCAATAATGCTCGCGCTCTCTTCCTGCTCTAATAATAGCAACAATTTCTTCAGTCGAAATATCAACATCAATCCCTTTTATATCTAGAGGTGAACCTTTAGTTGAGATTGGTTTGAGAATAAATGATTGTCCATCTCTCCGATTAATTTGTACAACACCTTTCTCATTGGCTTCATCTAAAACCGAAGCCAAGTTTTGTCTCACTTCTGTATATGAATATGCGCGCATTATTTTACCTCCAGGACTTTTATACCTAATGATTGAGCCATATTAATTAAACCTTTATCTAAAGTTAAAAGCGGTGTATCAGTTTTCATAGCACACTTAACCAAGTAGGCATCATAAGCATACATTTTAAATTTTCCGACAATATCCATTGTAGACAAGATATCAACATTTATAAATTTTATCGGTATATCTTGATACTCCATAATTCCCTTCTTGGCAAGTTCCAGCAATATCCGATCTCGTTTTATCATTGCTGAAAATGCATTGCCTATCTCCCAATTAACAGATTCTGGGGATAAAAGCTGAGCGCCTTTAGTAATACCAACTATCGAAGGCTTTTCTGGCTCATTTAAGATAACAGCGATAAGTGCAGAAGTGTCAATTGTGATTTTCATGATTACACCTAAAGAGTACAATTGTACCTTATTCTAGCACATGTTAAATTTATCCATTGATGTTAACGGCGCAATTACCGGTGCCAATGTGTAAAACTGGGAGATGTTACCAGAGGCACGAACCCCAGCACGGTGTCGGATTTACTACCAAATCGTTGGGGTTCCTTTGTCACCCCAACCTACAAGCTAACGGCAGTATGCTACTATTGGACACCATTTGTAAAAAATCTCGATCGGGGAGTATTAAGAGGTGAGCAATAAATCCAACTTGGGCAATCGCCTGGCACTAACAACAGCATTGGCAGGAATCTTATTTGCCGGTTACGGTGGGCGTAGTGTCTATGCGGGTACTTGTGTTGGGGCTGTCGGTGCATATACATGCTCTGGCACGGCTAATAGCGGAACTGATATCACACAAAACCTTGCCTATGCAGGAGCGCCAGCATTGAGCGTTACAACTACTGCGGGCTTTGGGATTGATACTAGTGTTAGCGGTGGGATGGCTGTCTATCTGGATAAAATTTCCGGGATTGGTGATTTGCTGTTTACGGATACCAACGCAGCTGCGATTACCGGTGACAATATAGGTATACATGCGCGTAACCGTGGCGGTGGGGCAATTTCGATAACTACAACCGGTGTAGTTACAGGTACAGGTGCCAATTCTACTGGAATATATGCCTCCAATAATGGAACCAATCTGCTGATTGACGCACGCGCTGATGTCTCTGGTGGTAGTGTTGGAATAGGTGCGTATAACTATGGTAACGGGGAGATCTCGGTTATAACTACTGGTGTAGTTACTGGTACCAACCTTGATGGAATATCTGTATACAACAGTTACTTTTATACAACTGATATGCTGATTGATACACAAGCTGATGTTTCGGGTGGTTTTACCGGGATATTTGTGCGTAACTATGGTGCGGGTACAACCACGATAATAACTGCTGGCGTAGTCACTGGCACCAACAGGGATGGAATATTTGGACGTAACTCTCCTATTTCAACCAATCTACTGATCGATGCACAAGCTGATGTCTCGGGTCGCAGTACTGGGATAGATGTGATTAACGCTGGTGTCGGGATGACTTCGATAACAACTGCCGGCGTAGTTACTGGTACCGATTTTAGTGGAATTTATGCACGCAACCTCTCTACTTCAACAAATCTGCTGATTTCTGCACAAGCTGATGTGTCGGGTTATCGTGATGGGGTAGAAGCACATAACAAAGGTAGTGGAGAGACCTCGATCACTACAGCGGGTGCAGTTACAGGTACCCGTTATAGTGGTATATATGCCATCCAATGATGGAACCAATCTGCAGATTGACGCACAAGCTGATGTGTCGGGTGGTATAACTGGGATAAGTGCGCGTAACACGGGTGTCGGGATGACCTCGATAACAACTACTGGCGTAGTCACTGGTATCATCGGTTATGGGATATTCGGACTCAATTTCTCGAGTGCAACTGATTTACTGATTGATGCACAAGCTGATGTCTCGAGCGGTAGAGTTGGCATAAGTGCGCGCAACTTTGGCACCGGGACAACCACGATAACCACCAACGCAGCAATAACCGGGGGCAGCGGGTACGGTATCAATGCTGAAACCGGCTCTGGTGGTAACAGTATTATAGACCTGAATACAGGACCATAGTGAGCGCAACTTCAGCCATGGGTATATACAACGATGCGGGTGATTCAGTAATAACCGTAGCAACTGGCGCAACTGTAATCGGTTCCATCAGCCTAGGTGATGGTAGTGATCAGCTATCGTTTGTTGGTGGGGATTTTAGCGGAGTTACCACTTTCGATGGCGGCGATGATGCCGATGTTGCCGATACCTTTATTGATACCCTTACTTTTGATGGCTCCAGCGGCCTGCTGTCTGCGGCAGATGTTATCAACTGGGAAATGATATTAATCGAAGCTGACTCTAACATAGCCTTTGACGGAGTTGAAAACCTGGTAACCGCTAACCTGAGTAGTACCGGGGAAATAAATCTACAAGATGGAAGTACCGACGATAATTTAACCCAGATTGGTGACTTCAACGGCGGCGGCACGCTTAGCTTGGATGTAGTTGCCGATGATGGCAGCGGTGGCGCCGATACATTTACCATTCAGGGCGACCTTATCAGTGGCACTACTGTGCTTAATATCGCCAATGTAGGCGGCGCTGGTGGGGAAACAACAGGCGATGGTATTTTGCTAGTGACGGTGGCGGGTAATTCACCTCCCGGTGCGTCCGCTTCGCTTGACAGCACCCTACTGATACCTCACTCTCTTGCAGTAACCTAACTCTGGCATGGAAATTATGACCACTAACAATCCCCCGCAAGCACCTCAGCACAATCAGGATTCAGATGAATCTATAAAGACCACTACAGCTGAAGAAACTGCGGAATCAAAACCTGAAGATAAGGTTGAGTATTCGGTCTCAGGCGGATTGGTGGCAAGGTTGGTTCAACTGAATATTTCCTTCGCTTTCACTTCTTACCAGTCGGGTTTATTATATTTTATTGGCCGCAATCAGCAAAACGGAATAAATATACATCAGGCAGCTTTACCCAAGCCAATGGGTATTTGCATGAGTGATGATGGTGAGCTGACCATGACCGGGGGCTACCAAATAATGCGCTTCCGCAATATTCTTGAGCCAGAGCAGCGGATAAATAATACATTTGATGCTTGTTTCGTACCCCGAACAGTGCATGTCACCGGACATCTTGACGCCCATGATGTAGGTATTAACAGCGAAGGGCATCCGGTTTTTGTAAATACCCGCTTTAACTGTCTGGCAACAGTATCCCCAAAACACAGTTTTAAGATGCTCTGGAAGCCACCGTTTATTTCCGCTCTGGTCGATGAGGATAGGTGCCACCTCAATGGGCTGGCTATGGAAGATGGCAAGCCCAGGTATGTAACCGCAGTTAGCCGCTCAGATACCATTGACGGCTGGCGCGACCGCCGTGCTGATGGCGGTATAGTCATTGATGTAGAAACTAATCAAATTGTTTGCAAAGGCCTCTCTATGCCGCATTCCCCACGAATCCATAATGGTAAATTGTGGCTGCTCAACTCGGGTACTGGTGAATTAGGGGTGGTTGAAATAGACAAACACGGTAAGGGCAAGTTTGAGCCCAAGGTGTTTTGCCCGGGGTTTTTGCGTGGCTTGGCATTCCACGGCAATTTTGCTTTCGTGGGCCTGTCCAAGCCGCGTTATAAGCGCTTCGAAGGCCTGCCGTTAGACCAAAAGCTAAAGGAAGTTGATTCTGAACCCTGGTGTGGTGTGCAAATTATCGATCTCAGCTCAGGTGCCTGCGTAGACTGGTTCAGAATTGACGGTAAAATCGCTGAGTTATATGACCTTGAAGTGCTTCCAAATGTGGTAACACCAATGGCTGTACCGCCTGAGTCTAAAGAGGCCGCTAGCCTGGTTACCTTTGCTAAGCTCTAAAGCTAGCAAAGCCCGAAGATTAAGTTGGTTTTGATATATTTCTAGGTATGTACTGAAGATTTAAAATTTGCTGGAAGTTACCCATAGTGAATGCCTGTTCGGGTTGAAATAGTTAACTATTAGTTGAATTTTTGGCTTAAATTCAACATAAATAAACCCTGTAAATTCAGTGGCTTAAAATATATTTGTTTTTATTTTGGTTTTATTCCTCAAAAAGTGTTGACAGAATTTCTTATCCCTCTATAATGCGCATCCCGACCAGTAATTAGGGTATTAGGGTGATCGGCAGCAACCTTTAACTAGGTGTAAAAATGCAGCAGATCCAGGCTTCGGTCTGAGACAAAATATATCGAATATTTATTGATTATTATGTTGACTCCCTGTTGTCTCGTAGTATAATGGTCGGCCCGATAAGCGAAATGCATTTCGGATAAGAATTCGTTCTTTAACAATTACAGGTAACTTGTGTGGGCGCTCGTGTTTTGGAAGATGCAAAACTAGAGTGTCCACAAACCTAGATAATAACGTTAGTTATAATTCTTGGGTTTGGTGACAACTCA
>JAKITK010000015.1 GCA_021648125.1 Lysobacterales bacterium | reverse complement strand
ACTCCGCATGAATACGCTGCATAAAGCGGTGAAAATGCAACCTGATGGCGGCATTGGCCGGTAAGCTGTCATAGAAAAGGTCCATCAGCATGGTTTTTCCACGGCCCACATCACCCCAGATATAGAGCCCAACAGGACTGTCAGTGGTTTTGTGTTTGTTCGAGGGCGTAAATAAGCGCATCAACAGGCCTTGTCTGCCTTCAGGCTCTGTTTGTAACTGGGTGTAGAGCTGTTGCAGAGCAGACACAACGACTGCCTGCGCGGGATCAAAGTTGAGTTGTTCAGACTCCAACAGGGCTTGCCAGGCGGCGCTAGGACCCCCGGATGCCGGGTTCATGCAGCCGGTAGCTTAGGCAAGTGTTCGCGGGCGCCGTTTTTAATCAGACCGCGCAGGTCGAGTAGTCGCCGGTGGAAAAAATGACCGGCTTCTTTCATCACCTCCAGGCGTGGAGGTGGCTCGATTTTACCTGCCCAGTTGATAACCGCATCCACGCTTACCACATCATCTTCATCACCCTGAATGACCATCCATGGACAATCGGGTGCTTTCAATTCAGCAAATTCATAGCGCTCAACTGGAGGGGCAATCAGGATTAGTTGGTTTAATCTCAGCGTATGTGCGGCGCGTAGACAGACATAACTGCCAAAGGAAAAGCCCGCGAGCAGTAACGCATCATCGGGTCGAACACGGCGCACCCAATCTACGGCGGTTAACAAATCATCGGTTTCGCCAAAACCATCATCATAAGCACCGGCACTTTCGCCGACCCCGCGAAAATTCAGGCGCAGGGTGCGTACACCACTCTCACGCAAGGCACGGTCCATAATGGTGACGACTTTATTGTGCATCGTGCCGCCATGTAAAGGATGAGGGTGGCACAACACAGCGGTTGCCGGCAGGGCGATGGATTTATCCGGGTTGTCACTGAGGCACTCCAATGAACCCGCAGGGCCTTCAAGCCGGAACTCCGTGCGTTCTGTTGGAAATTGTGTGGGCATTACTGTAGTCATTATGGGCTTACCGCAATACGCTTTCGAGAACCAATATAATAGCAAACCCGCTATTCATTTGTATTCTCTACGCCGTTATTAGCAAAATCGATATCTACAATCACCGGGTCATGGTCAGATGAGCCTCGATACTCACCGTCCGTATGGGCTAGATCCGGGCTGTAGGGGGAATTGATATTCCATAGCCAGGCCGCGCTTACTTTGTCTTTAAGTGTGGGGCTGGCAAAGGCATAGTCTAGCGTACCCGACTGGCCCCAGTAAACAAAAGTAAACAGCGGTGCTGTGCTAAAAGTCTCTACCATCTCGGTCCAGCCCCGGGATCTCAGCAGACGAATAGGGTCTTCTTGCCGGTAGCTGTTGAGGTCTCCGATAATCAGCATATCGGCCACACCAGAAATATTTCTTAATGAGTTCAACCAGTCAGCCAGCGCATAGGCCGCAACCACTCGCGACTGATTCCAACAAGCCTGACCATCAACTTGATTAACATCAAGGTTGGCTTTTCGGCTTGTTCCTTGCTCGATTTTTGGGCAACTTCCCTTGGATTTAAAATGGTTTACGGCAATCAATAGCTCACCACCGCTTGTTGTGTCAACAAATCGCTGTGCCAGCGGCCTGCGGCTGAGTTGCTTGAAAGGCCCGATGTTCAGGGACAGTCCCTGCCCGATAGTTTTCACCCGGCTTGAGCGGTAGATCAAGCCAACGCTGATTACATCTGCACCCAGTCGATCTGTGGCTGGCCGGGCAAAGCGCCAGGCAGCGTCCGGCATGCTCTGGTTAAGTGCATCTACCAGATCAACGATAGCAGAATCAGGTCCGTAACCGTCATTTTCAAGTTCTTGAAGGGCAACAATATCAGCGTCACTAATGGCAATTGCGTTTACCAGTCGCGCGAGCTGCTGGATAAATTCAGGGTGGCTTTCCGCCCCGCGCTTGGTGGGGAATCCCCCCTGTTTGCCATCACCATTAAAAAGGTTGAGTAAGTTAAAGCTCATAACCCGTAGTTTGTCGGTAGCAACTGGCATTCTCGGGTCTTTGGCTTGGCTGAATTGCAAAGGCTCGGTAGCGGTTAGCAAATAGCGCGCTTTGTTTTGACTGATGATCCCACTGATGGAGAATAATTTGTCACCCAATCGGCGGCTGGGTGAATCCGGGCTCGCCGTCGGCAGTTGTAGGGTAGTCTGCCTTAGTTGGTTATCAATTCTCAGCTTGTCAGCTGCTTCACCGGGCAAAGCAACTTCAGTAGGAGTGATTAACAGGCCGCCCGCAGAAACTGTGATTTGCCGACGCTTGTAGAGCTGATATACATCGGAAACGGTTAATTCCTGATTAATCTCAACCCGCATGGCTTCCAGGCTTTCCCGCGCATCGTTACTGAGGGGAAGCTTAATGGCATGGGCAGGCAAGGGTTGCTGGTGTCCGCAGTACCCTTCGATGGTGATTTGCTCAAGACTGGTCATGCCGCCGTTGATGCCGTTGCCACCGTAGCCTTGTTTAGGCTTCAGCTCAGTCACTACTCCACTTAACTGGAGTAAATCACCTACTGCAATTTTTTTGGGTAGCGCATCACCAATGACAAAAATTGCATCGGAAGTCCGCGGATCCATGTCAGCCATGATTTGTTCTAAATATAACCCGGAATCACTCTGTAAGTAGGTGACAATGCCGCGCACAGTATGCCGTTCGCCTAGCAGGGGCGAGCGTTTGCCACTGCCCTGAATGGCGGCAATTGAAGTGACCGGTGAACGGCAGGCATCCATCGATAACTCAGAGGTTTTGCTGCTAGTGCCGGCACAACCAGCAAGAATGACAACAATTAGAATAAAAAAAGCCAGCTGCAGATAAGCGCGGCTGGCTGATTGATACAAGTACTTCATCTGGCAGTCCTAGTGATTATTGAACCTGCGATATCATGTGCAGAACTGCGGCGCGAACTTCAGCATCGCTCAGCTGCATTTGCCCACCCTTAGGCGGCATCGCATTTAAACCGTTGATTGCATGGTCTACCAAAGTGTCTTCACCCTGAGGCAGGCGATTAGTCCAGTCGGCAGCTACCAACTTAGGTGCACCGGCAACACCGCTGCTATGGCAGGCCAAACAGGCCGTCTGGTAAATAGCAGCACCATCGATATCGACTGCCGGGATTTCGCCAGCGTCGCTATCAGTATTGGCAATTGGTGCAGTCGCCACTGGGGCAGCAATTACCGGCGCTTCATTACCACTATGAACTGCGGCTGGAGATTGCAAATTACTTTCCGCCAGCGCCTGCTTAGACGGGTTGCCAGTCGGAGAGTTCTTTTTACCAAGATAAGCCCCGAGAAAAATAATGGCAACTGTAAAAACAGCCAAAATCAGCATGATGATGGTGATGTGGCGCATAAAAATCTTATCTTCGTTCTGACTCACTCTGATACCTCGATTAATCAATGACGGGATGCTTACCCAGCGTCTATTTATTATCTATACGGCGTTTTTCTGCAGTAAAATATTTCTAAAGATGCCATAGTATATCCGAGCCGGAGGGCAGGGCAAAATGTAAAACCCATAAACTTGCCATCGGGCTAGCTAAAACATCTGTTTTTACCTATAATTTGCCCTCAAATGACTCGCAACCGAGTAAAAAATCAGCGCCCGTAGCTCAGCTGGATAGAGTACTGCCCTCCGAAGGCAGGGGTCACACGTTCGAATCGTGTCGGGCGCGCCAATAAACAAAGCCACCCATCGGGTGGCTTTTTTTTGGTTGTTCTGATGATGGCTAAGGGTATTGCACCGACTAGTATAAGCAAAACAGGCTTCAGTCAGTCTGTTAGACTGTTTAAGTAGCTATATTTACGGGAGCGCCAGATTGCTCATGCCCATATCACCTGAATACGATATCGCCATTATCGGTGGTGGCTTGGCGGGGATTACTGCCGCGCTTGAGCTGCTGGATGAGGGCTTGAAGGTGGTTATTATTGATCGTGATACCACTAAAAACTTCGGCGGTTTGGCGAAGCTGGCTTTTGGTGGTATGGCGTTGGTGAATACGCCAATACAGCGTTTTAATGGTATTCACGATACCCCAGAAATTGCACTCAGAGACTGGCACTCTTTTGCCAGATTTTCAGCTGATGATATCTGGCCTAAAAAGTGGGCCGAGCTTTATGTCAATCGTAGTATTGATGATATCTATAATTGGCTGACTCCCAAGGGGGTTAAGTTTTTTCCTGTGCCCCACTGGGTAGAGAGGGGCTTGAATGGTGATGGTAATTCTTTGCCCCGATACCATGTGATCTGGGGAACCGGGCGGCATTTGGTCAACACTTTAATCCTCGAGCTTAACCAGCACCCGAACGCTAAAAACTTGACCTGCCTGTTTGGACATAAAGTAGAAAACCTATTGACTCACAATCAGGCGGTAACTGGCCTGCAGGGTGTTATCGAAGAAACTTCTGAAGCCTTTGAAATCAATGCTGCCACAGTTATCGTTGCCTGCGGCGGTATAAATGGCGATATTGAACGGGTAAAGTCCGAATGGGACACTACCTGGGGCAAACCACCGCAACATATTCTCAATGGTGCCCATAAGTTCGCTGATGGCACGCTGCACGATGCGGTGAAAAAAATCGATGGTAATGTTACTAAGCTACATCAAATGTGGAATTATGCCGCCGGCATCCACCACCCCAAACCTCGGCTTCCTCTGGAAGGGTTAAGTCTAATACCGCCCAAGTCGGCGCTGTGGTTGGATGCCACCGGAAAACGCTTCGGCCCGCAACCGCTGGTCGCCGCTTTTGATACCCATGAGATATGTAAACGCATTTCTCAAGACCAGCACGGTTATAGCTGGCAACTAATGAACTGGAAGATTGCCCTCAAAGAAGTGGCTGTGTCCGGGGCTGAAAGCAACCCGGCGTTTTGTAACCGCAAGGTATTCCAGTTGATTCAGGAAATCCGCAAGGGCAACCACAAACTGTTGAATTATCTAGTGGATGAATGTGAAGATGTAGTAGTTGCAGATAACCTGCCTGAACTGGTGGATAAAATGAATCAATTAAACCGCACCAGCCAAACAGTGGGCAGCGGAGAGGTAAGTCTGACAAATATAGAGCAGGCAGTTGGTCGCTATGATGAACAAATTACCCTCGGAGAAACCTTCCATAATGATGACCAGTTGCGCCGCATTGCACAGCTAAGAAAATGGCGCGGGGATCGCTCACGCACCTGTGAATTTCAGGCGATTATGGACAAAAAAGCACTGCCGCTGGTGGCCATCCGAGAATTTATCGTTAGTCGGAAAAGTATGGGCGGAATCCAAACCGATCTGCAAAGTCGGGTGCTTTCCACTTCCGGAGAGCCCATTCCCGGCTTATATGCTGCTGGTGAAGCAGCCGGTTTTGGCGGTGGTGGAATCAGTGGCTTGAAGTCACTGGAAGGTACTTTTATTTCCAACTGTATTTTAAACGCGCGCATGGCCAGTCGCTCCATTCGGGGTCAGGCATTAACGCCATAGCCGCTCCATCAGTCACTTCAAACCCGGGCACCATCATTGAAGGGGTTTTTACCATCATCAGCATGATGCCCTGAAAACCAGACTGAATAAATTGGCTGCTGTTAGAATGTTATTCAAATAGAAGATAGAAAGTGGGAAAAAATATGAAAAAATCAGGCGCCTGGTTGGTGCGGTATGCTCTTGAACAAGTTGGTGTGAAATACACTTTTGGTATACCCGGAGTTCACAACACAGAAATTTATGATGAACTGCATAAGTCTGAAACTATTCAGCCCATGCTGGTGACTCATGAGGGTGGTGGTGCATTTATGGCAGATGCCATTTCGCGTACCTCAAGCACCATCGGAACATTGCTGATTGTGCCTGCCGCGGGAGTTACCCATGCAGCCAGCGGTATAGGTGAGGCTTTTCTTGATGGGATTCCCATGTTGGTGATTTCCGGCGGTATCCACACAGAAAACGGTAAAACCTACCAACTGCATGAAATGGACCAGCATGCACTGCTGGCCCCAATCACTAAGAAAACCTTTAAAACTTTAACCCATGAGGAAATTGTTCCCGCCATTTTCGATGCGTATCGCATTGCCAATGAGGGTGAACCGGGTCCGGTGTTCGTTGAAGTGCCGGTGAATCTGCAGTTGTTCCCAGGTGAAATTACTGAACTCCCCGTATTTTCTGCAGAAGGGTGGAAGACTAAACTCGACATGGAGGCCATTCAAAGCGCTGCTGAGGCACTTTACGCCGCCGATCACCCGGGGCTGTTTGTAGGCTGGGGTGCGGTTGATGCTACTCAGGAAAGCATAAAAATCGCCGAATTTTTAAACGCGCCCGTATCAACAACTTTGCAGGGATTGAGTGCTTTTCCGGCCAACCACCCTCTGCATACCGGTATGAGCTTTGGTTATGCGGCAGTGCCGGCTGCTACCAATGCCTTTAAAAACTGCGACTGTATGCTTGCGGTAGCAACGCGCTTTAGTGAAATAGCCACAGCCAGTTATGGGGTAAATCCGCCCGAAAATCTTATCCATGTGGATATTAACCCCAAAGTATTTAATGCCAATTATCCAGCAGCCCTTACTATTGAGGGGGATGCCACCGCGGTATTAAAAGCACTCTTCAAAGCGCTGCAAGCATTAGGTGAACCAAAAACAACAAATGTTGGCTTGGCCGCTGCCATTGCCGCCGACAAACAGGCCTATTTACAGGAATGGTATAAACACGATAGCAAGGGCAGGGTAAATCCTGCGCGATTTTTCACCGAATTACGCAAGCAACTCGATGATGATGCAATTATGGTGGCAGATGACGGTAATCACACATTTTTATGCGCCGAGTTGATGCCCATACATTCGTCTCGGGGGTTTATTTCTCCCACAGATTTTAACTGTATGGGCTATTGTGCCCCTGCAGTAACAGCTGTGAAACTGATTAACCCCGATAAGCAGGTTGTCGGGGTTATTGGCGATGGTGCATTTTTAATGACCTGTATGGAAACCCTAACAGCTTCAGCCAATGCCTTGGGTGGGGTATATTTTATCTTCAGTGATGGTGAGTTATCGCAAATCGCCCAGGCTCAGGAAATACCGTATAACCGCAAGATCTGCACAGTATTGCCCACAATTAAACTCAAGGGCATTAGCGAGGCTACCGGCTGTGAGTATATTCATATCCAAACCGACGCAGATTTAGCCGCTGGCATTCAGCAAGCACTGGAGCTTGCGGCCGCCAATCGACCGGTAATTGTCGATGTCAATATTGATTATTCCAAACGCACACGCTTTACCAAGGGCGCTGTAAAGAGTAATTTGGGGCGTTTTACCGGCTCCAACAAAGCCCGCTTTATCGGTCGTGCATTACTTAGAAAGGTGACTGGCTAGCGGTTTCCTCTATAATGTAGACTGTAATAATTAGATGCTGGCAGGAATCACTTGTCGGCCGCATATTTGGATACCAATGACTACTCAAGTAAAAAAACCACCCCTGCTTTTTTCTACCGGCTTTATGTTTGCCGCCACCGCATTGGTTTCCCTAATTGTGGTGCCCTGGTATGGCTTTACCTATGGGTTTTCGGCCGCCGCCTGGGGTGTATTTGCCCTGTTTTGGTTGTTAAATGGTCTATCAATTACCGCGGGTTATCATCGTTTGTGGGCGCATAGCACTTATAAAGCCCACCCAATATTGCGCTGTTTTTTAGCTATTTGGGGTGCGCAGGCATTGCAGAACAGTATTTTGGTATGGTCAGCACAGCACCGCCATCATCATAAATATGTTGATCAAAACGATAAAGACCCCTATTCGGCTGGAAAGGGCCTGTGGTATTCGCATATTGGCTGGATGTTGCGTGATTATCCTTCGGCTGAGACTGACTTCGAAAATGTACCTGACCTCAAGCGCGACGCTATCGTCATGTGGCAACATCGTTGGTACTGGCCATTAACTGCCTTTATGAACATCGGTCTGCCAATGCTTTTGGGTTGGTTGCTAGGAGAGTTCTGGAGTGTGGTGTTACTTGCGGGTGTATTACGCCTGTTTGTTGCCCACCACCTGACTTTCTTAATCAATTCGCTGGCGCATTTCTGGGGTAAACAGACTTACACTGAGGAAAATAGCGCCAGAGACAACGGGGTGCTGGCGCTGCTGACATGGGGCGAGGGTTACCACAACTTCCACCATATGTTCCAGAATGATTACCGTAATGGCATTCGCTGGTGGCAGTTTGACCTGACCAAATGGTTTATCAATGTTTGTCGCTTCACTGGCTTGGCATCGGGTTTGCGGCGGGTGCCGAAATTTCGGATTTTGCGGGCGCGTTTGAGTATGGATTTTGTGCGCGCCGAGCGTAAACTGCAAAATTCACCGCTAGGACAAAAATGGAAAGCCCTGATTGAAAAAGAATATCTGCAATTTAAAAACACCATCCATGAATGGCAGGAACTGCAAGCGGATCGGGCAAATGATGTGAGTGAAAAGCTGATCAACCGTTGGCACAAAACTGCCTTCCATACCCATGCAAAAGAGTTGGAATATCGCCTGAAAATGCAGCGCCGCCGGATTGCCTTGCTGAGCATTACGCTGGGCAAGTGAATACCAACCAGAGCAATGACCCGCTGCACGGAATCACCTTAGAACAAATCATCACAAAGCTGGTTGAGGTCTACGGCTGGGATGGCTTGGGTGAACGAATTAATATCCGCTGTTTTAACAACGACCCATCAATCAAGTCCAGCCTGAAGTTTTTACGGAAAACTCCCTGGGCACGCCAAAAGGCTGAAGATTTGTTTGTCGCATCACTAAACTAAAAAAATCCCGGCGCGCTGGCCGGGATTTCAAAGCTTCTTACTGATTAAACCTTTATTACATTTCTGACAGTAAGTCAGGATTGGTAACAAGGTTTCTTACACCGTGTGCATGGTCTTCATCAAAGGTATTACCCTTACACCAATCGCCCACTGAGGCTACATTAACCTTGGCAACATCGGGACGAATGCTCCATGTTACTTGGAGTGGGGAGCCCTTTTCGTTGTGACCGGGGCCGGTAGTAGATCCAGCATACAAAATCGGGGTGCCGGTATTATTCGGGATATTACTTGCCTGATGCAGGCCATTAACCTTAGCGTGCGTGGCAAGCGTTCCGAAATCAAGCGCGTTACTATCATTTACCAGTACATATACCTGAGTTTCCACACGGAGCTGCGGGTTCATAATAGAGTCGCTCAGGCATGCGCCTAATGTTGGTCCGGGTGCGATTTGTGCACTTGAGTGAACATAATGAACTTCGATGGTATCACCGGAATTCAGGCCGCCATGTTTGCTAGGACAAGCTTCGTCCGCAGGCTTAAGCTCGTCGTTGCTCAGTGTTCCGCTGTACTTAAAGCCGCTTTGGAAGCCATGCCCATCACCATTGCCTGCATAGCTGGTAAATTCACCACCACTATGTTCAGCATTTTTATGGAAATGGATATTACATAAATTCATTTCGGTATGGGCAGGTGCTGGATTAAAGGATCGTTGGTTATTACCGGCATGGGCATTAATGTCACGCGGAGACTGAGGGCCAAAGCCTGCATCTGCAGTATTCTTTGCCAATGCTGCACGCTGTGCTGCTATAACTTCATCAGCCACCGGCCCAGCGTGAGATTCATGCTTGTCACCACCAGCAATTACGCTGAATGGAATTAGTGCAGCCACTGCGCTGGCAATTAAAATACTTTTGCTTTTGTTCATAGTTTAGTTCTCTCATTAAAGGACTGCTAATTCTAACATGCCACGACTACAATTTTTAATCTGACGATGCACCATCTGCCACGCGTTGCGCAACGGCAACTCTCGGTGGTGGGGTTTCTGATGGAGATGCCGGTAATATCGCCTTTATTGGGCCGAGGAATTTGAGCGATAGTGGCGGTCCATGTTAACAATAAGGCGGGAATCAGCAAGGAAGAGAAAAAGTTTTTTTGCATACATTAGATTTAATGAGGGTGAATAAAGTATTATTATGGCTTGATTGCATATTGAGGTAGTTGCGATGCGGTACTCTTTTTCTGGTGGTGTGCAGACATTCACACTAATTTCGGTTTGGGCGGTTTTCCTATTGTTACAACCCGGCACGGCAAATGCTGGCTTACCGTTGGAAAAAGTTCAGCTACCGCCCGGCTTCGAAATAGAAATCTATGCCGCTGATGTAGAAAATGCCCGGCAGATGGCGCGCGGGGATAATGGTGTGTTGTTTGTTGGTTCTCGTCGGGCCGGTAATGTGTATGCATTGAGCGACACCAATGGCGATGGTGCTATCGACCAACAGCTGATAATCGCCAAAGGCCTGAAAATGCCTTCAGGTTTGGCTTTTCGCCAAGGTGACTTGTATGTGGGTGCGGTCGAAAGCATATTGCGTTTCCCCAAAATTGAATCACGGCTGAATGCGCCGGTAAAAGAAGTGCTGAGTGAGGGTTTTCCTGATAAAACTCACCATGGTTGGAAGTATCTGGGCTTTGGCCCTGATGGCTGGCTGTATGTGCCGGTTGGTGCGCCCTGTAATATTTGTGATGATGCGGGTTTTGCCGAAATTCGACGGCTAAACATCGACACAGGCGAAATTCAGACCTACGCTAATGGCGTACGCAACTCGGTGGGAATGGACTGGCACCCAGCCAACGGGTCATTATGGTTTACTGACAACGGGCGCGATCATATGGGCGATGACATGCCCGCGGATGAGCTCAATTTCGCACCAAAGTCGGGATTGCACTTTGGGTATCCCTATTGTCATCAGGGTGATACATTGGACCCGGAATTTGGAAAGGGCAAAAGCTGTGCCAGCTATCAAGCACCAGCGCATAATTTAGGTGCACATGTGGCAGCTCTGGGAATGAAATTTTATACCGGCAAACAGTTTCCGGACGAGTATCAGCAGCGCCTTTTCATCGTTGAGCGTGGCTCGTGGAATCGCAGCAGTAAAGTGGGTTACCGCATTGTAATGGTTAAAGCGAGCGCTACGGGTGTAGTGACCGACTTTCAGGTTTTCGCCTCCGGTTGGCTGCAAGGTGAAGAGGCTTGGGGCCGACCCAATGATGTGCTTGTATTACCGGATGGCAGTTTGTTAGTGAGCGATGATAAAGCCAATGTTATATATCGTATCTTCTATAATGGTGCAGACCAGTAGCTTGTGCAAAGACCAAAGCTGAATAAACTTCTCAGGCAGGGCTGAACTATGTGGCATGTTTTTTACGGCCTTGTTGTTGAACAAGCGCTTGATCCGCACTTTGTTTGTGATCGAGTAGCTGATTATTCGCTGAATTCCGTGTTTCGCTAGGGGCCAACGCCGTGGATACTATTCAAATCATTATCCTGGCATTGGTGCAGGGTTTAACAGAATTTTTGCCGGTATCGAGCTCGGCTCACCTGATTTTGGTTTCACAATTATCCGGTTGGGAGGATGAAGGGCTGGCCCTAGATGTTGGAGCACATCTGGGCACCTTGATTTCAGTGGTGTTTTACTTTCGCAAGGATTTGTTGGCATTGGCCAACGCCTGGCTGAAACCGCAAAGCAGCACGGTTACAGAGCGCCGCTTAGCTTGGTTGATCATTATCGCTACAATACCAGCGCTGGCAATAGGCTGGATGGGTGCGAGCATGGTCGAGGCCCATTTGCGCAGCCTTGAGGTAATTGCCTGGGCAACCATTGGTTTTGGCCTGTTGTTATGGGTGGCAGACCGCTGGGGTGGTAATCAGCTTGAATTAAAGGATATCAACCGTTCTCAAGCTCTTCTAATCGGGCTTTCCCAGGCGTTGGCGTTAATTCCGGGAACCTCGCGGTCAGGTATAACAATTACTGCGGGTCGCTTTTTGGGCCTGTCTCGGCAAACTGCAGCGCGGTTTTCATTTTTAATCTCAATTCCTATTATCGCCGCGGCGGGTAGTTATGGTGCACTACAGATATGGCGTGGCGAAACGGCGACTTCGGCGCCAGATTTCATGCTTGCTGTAGTTGTATCGGCCATCGCCGGCTTTGCCTGTATCTGGGCATTTCTGCGGCTTCTTGATAAAGTCGGAATGCTGCCTTTTGTTATATACCGACTCGTTCTTGGCGTAATTTTGTTAAGTATTATTTAATTAAACCAGGGTATTAGCTTCGATAATTTTAAAAATTCCTGCCAGTACTATAATAAGAAGTTCATCATGCCGGGCCCCGGCCCGGTACCTCATATCCCACAGTAGGATTACCAATGAACCCGTCGTGCTGGCCGCGAAGGCGGTTCAATAAATTAGCGATAGATCTCCCCGAGCACAATAATGGTGCATATAAAGAATCAACATGTACTATAATGGCGCATTGATCTTAACGAGTTTAACTGGAATTATTGATGGCTTATTAAAAGCCTCTAATGCATCTTTATATGTAGATAAATGGGCTTATTTGTTGACTATTATCGAAAATAGCTAAGATGAGGCAGGAGTTGTTAATTACCTTTGTTGGCATGGTTTCTGCATTAGTTATAAAGGAATATATACGGTAACCGAAAGTTTTGATCCGTAAGGGTCAAACAATACAGGTTATCCAGCTAACAGGAGAAAAGACATCATGGGCGTTAAAAAACTGCTTAAAACAATTGAAACAGAAAATATCAAATTTGTAGACCTTAGGTTTTGCGACACCATTGGTAAAGAACAACATGTAAGCCTACCGGTCAGCGCGGTTGATGAAGACCTGCTTGAAGAAGGCAAAATGTTTGATGGTTCTTCCATTGCCGGTTGGAAGGGTGTTGATGAATCTGACATGGTTTTGATGCCGGATGTTTCAACCGCGGTGTTAGATCCGTTTACTGAACACCCAACCCTGATTATTCGCTGTGATGTGCTTGAGCCCAACACTATGGAAGGCTACGACCGTTGCCCGCGTTCCTTGGCGAAACGCGCAGAGGCGTATTTACAGACCACTGGACTTGCAGACAGGGCATTTTTTGGGCCGGAGCCTGAGTTTTTCGTCTTCGACCATGTGAGCTGGACCGATGAAATGCGTGGCGCTTCATATTCAATAGACTCTGAAGAGGCGGCCTGGAATACCGGTGCCGAGTATGGCGGTAGTAATACCGGCCATCGCCCGGGAGTTAAGGGGGGTTATTTTCCAGTCCCGCCAGTAGATTCCTTGCATGATATGCGCGCGACCATGTGTGAAGTGATGGAAGGTATGGGAATTGAAGTTGAAGTCCATCACCACGAAGTAGGTACTGCCGGGCAGTGTGAAATTGGCACCCGTTTTAATACCCTAACGCAAAAAGCAGATGAATTGCTGACCATGAAGTATGTGATTCACAATGTCGCCCACGCCAGCGGTAAAACCGCAACATTTATGCCAAAACCGCTAGTAGGTGATAATGGTAACGGTATGCATGTGCATCAATCACTGTTTAAAGGTGGTAACAACTTATTCAATGGTGACGGTTACGGCGGTTTGTCGGATGATGCCCTGTTCTATATTGGCGGCATTTTCAAACATGCAAAAGCCTTAAACGCCTTTGCCAACGCCTCCACCAATAGTTATAAACGCCTGGTGCCAGGCTATGAAGCGCCGGTTATGCTGGCCTATTCTGCGCGCAATCGTTCTGCGTCTTGCCGTATTCCTTTTGTCAGCAATCCAAAAGGCCGGCGGGTTGAGATTCGTTTTGGCGACCCAACTGGAAATGGCTATTTGATGTTTGCTGCAATGCTGATGGCCGGGTTGGACGGGATAAAAAACCGCATTCACCCCGGTGAGCCGATGGATAAAGACTTGTATGACTTGCCACCTGAAGAAGCTGCCAATATTCCAACCGTTTGTCATAGCCTTGATCAGGCACTAGATGCGCTCAACGCCGACCGTGATTTCCTCACCGCTGGCGGGGTTTTTAGCAATGCAATGATCGATGCATATATTAACTTGAAGATGGATGAAGTCAGCCGCTTGCGCATGGCTACCCACCCAGTTGAATTTGATATGTATTACTCCCTCTAGTTTCAGTAGGCATTCGTGCCGATCTGTAACTAGGGTGTAAAACAGCTGTTATTCATCGACCCAGCATGCCCAGGTCGAAGCCTTTTACTGGCTTGGTGATACTATAGCTATGTAGTTCCTGTAATCAGATCGTGCCAGGGCACGAAATGGAGGTAGTAATGAAAGGATTTATCAGCACAAGTAGTATTTTATTGACGCTGGCGATACTCAGTCTTAGCGCAAGTATTGTGGCAGGGGAGTTCTATAAGGTCGTCAAAGCCGACGGCTCGATTGAGTATACCCAAACTCCGCCGGCGCAAAACGCCAAGCCGGTGGATTTGCCGGGCTTGAGTGTTATCAGCCCTGAGGCAAAACTCACAGGCTATAACAGTAAAGACGAAGACGATGTTGATGAGCCCGATGTCGTAAAAAGAAATTACCGTGGTTTGTCAATTTCCAGCCCGGCTGATGATGAAAGCATTTGGGGCTCTGGTGGCAAGGTAATGATCCAGGTTAATCTCCCAGGTGCTCTAGCTCCCGGAGACCGTTTACAGGTCAGTGTAGATGGGAAAGTGCAGTCAATAATGGCAGGCACGGCTTTGGTTCTGAGCAATGTAGATCGTGGCGAACACAGCCTACAGGCGAGAATTATTAATAGCAAAGGTCGGGTAATGGCGAGTAGCCCGGTAACCCGTTTTCACATGAAGCAAGTCCAGGCTGTTGCAGTACCCGGGAGACGGCCACGCGGTGGCTGAACTCAATACCTCTGGGCCTGCGGTAGCTCATTCGCACTTATCCGATGATGTTTTCGATACGCTTTCATTGCCGTTATTGCTGTTAAGTGCCGCTGGGAAAATTATCGATGCAAACCCGGTTGCAGAAGAGTTGTTTTGCCGCAGCCATAAGCGCTTAAAAGGTTGTGTGTTACCAGAAGTCTTAATCCGCAGTGCAGAAATTGGACCGCAAATAGAGAAAGTAGCTAATAGCGGTCAAATGGTGCTAATGCGGGGGCAGGAACTGGTGCTGGCTGACGGCCGGGAATTTATAGCTGACTGCTGGTTAAGGCCGCTGAATACCGCGGGTGATATGCTGCTGGAACTGCATGCGGAGGCAGACCGGCAATTACTTACCCGTGCTGCCCGGCAGACAATACAAACGGAATCATTGGCATTGTTGCGGCGCACCCTCTGTCACGAAGTTCGTAATCCGCTTGGCGGTATGCGGGGTGCAGCCCAGTTACTGTCAGCGGAACTGACGGCCGCCGCAATGGATACAGAATTAGTAGCTTGCGCAGAATTGATAATTCGTGAGGTTGATCGCTTGAACCTTCTGGTTGAGCAATTAGGCCAGCGGGATATGGAGTTGCAAGTTGATTCCGTTAGACTCCCACAGGTGATTGAAAACGCTTGGCAGTTGTTACGCCACGAGTTGTCTGCCCCACCTGAGCTGGTGTTGGATTTTGACCCTTCTATTCCCTTACTCAATGGCAATGCAGATGCCCTACAACAATTATTTCTCAATTTATTGGCGAATGCTGTACAGGCAGAAGCCGGAATAATTACACTGGCAACACGCATCCGACACAACTACCCCTGTCACGCTGTTCGCTATGCAACTGTAGTCAGTATTACCGTTATAGATGATGGTTCAGGGGTTCCAGGTGAAATAGAAGCCGATATGTTTACCCCGCTAGTTTCGGGTCAAAAGTCAGATAAAAAAACCGGCAGTAATCACGGTTTAGGGCTAGCAATTGCCCAGCAAATAGCCCAGCAACATACGGGCGAACTGATGTATAAGCGATTAGCGCAGGGCAGTAAATTTGAACTACTGCTACCCATTATCCCGACTGACGCAATAAACTTAGTAAATGCCTAGCGTGGATATAATCTGGGTTGTTGATGATGATCCATCAATTCGTTTTGTATTACGAAAAGCTTTGAATGCCGCTGGATTTCAGGTCGAAGTTTTTGAAAATATTCAGCAGATTCGTGAGCGTTTAAAGCGCGACCAACCGGCTTTGCTTATTTCCGATCTGCGCTTGCCGGACGGTGATGGTTTTGAACTACTAGAGCAATTCCAGACTGAAAATCGTGACATTCCAGTAATTATTATCACTGCATATTCTGACTTAGATCAGGCAGTGGGTGCATTTCAGCGAGGAGCCTTTGAATATATATCAAAACCATTCGATCTTGAAAAAGTGATTGAGGCGGTAAACTTAGCGCTGGTTGATCGAAAAAGTACAGCACCACAGCTAAGTAAAACAGAAACCGATGCTGATCGGGTGATTGGTGAGGCTTCTGCAATGCAGGAAGTTTTCCGCACTATCGGCAGGTTATCGCGCACCGACATCAGTGTATTGCTCACCGGGGAAACCGGCACGGGCAAAGAGTTAATCGCCCTCGCATTGCACCAGCATAGCCCGCGCGCAGACAAACCCTATGTGGCCATTAATACCGCAGCGATTCCGGCAGACCTGCTTGAATCTGAGCTTTTTGGCCACGAAAGGGGTGCGTTTACTGGTGCCGTTGAGCGCCGAACAGGCCGTTTCGAGCAGGCGCACGGGGGCACTTTGTTTCTGGATGAGATTGGCGATATGCCCATCAGTCTGCAGGCGCGTTTATTGCGCGTGCTCGCCGAGGGGGATTATTACCGCGTGGGTGGTCGTGATTTGCTCAAGGCCGATGTGCGAATTATTGCTGCAACTCATCAGGACATGACTGCCAAAGTGGCCGATGGTAGTTTTCGGGAAGACCTTTATCATCGCCTGAATGTTATTCAAATCCAGTTGCCGCCATTGCGTGAACGCCGGCAAGATATCCCAGCATTTTGTGAGTTGTTTTTATCGCGCTATGCCAAGGAAATGCGCCTGGAGAGGAAAACAATTACTCAGGAAGCCCTGCAAATTTTAGAATCTCTACCCTGGCCAGGGAATGTCCGACAGCTGCAGAACCTGTGTCGACAACTATGTGTAATGGCCCCTGCCGAGCAGATTTACCCGCAGGACTTACCGACTGAAATACGCGAGGGTAATAAGCTTTCGGGGCAGGAAAAAAGCTCGACCGCGTGGACCGACGCCCTGCGGCACTGGGCAAAGCAGGAGCTTTTGGCAGACCGAACCGGCCTATTGAAGTCTGCAGATCGCGCCATGGAAGCTGAATTAATCCGCCTTGCTTTAGAGCAAAGCCATCAACAACGCAAAGAAGCTGCAAGGTTGTTGGGTTGCTCACGCAATACCCTGACTCGGAAAATTCAGGAGTTAAAGATATAGTTTCAGACGGAAGAGGGGGCGGTATTGATAAATTCAATCAACCTGCAGCCAAAAAGTCACCGGCCCGTCATTTATCAGTTGCACCTGCATATCAGCGCCGAACACACCACACTGAACTTTGTTATAACGCTGGCTGACTTCTGTTACAAACTGTTCAAACAGCTGTTTTCCCAGTACCGGAGGTGCAGCGGATGAAAAACTCGGGCGTTTGCCTTTGTTAGTATTAGCCGCCAAGGTAAATTGCGGCACCAGAATTAAGTCGCCGCTAATCTGGCGCACATCGAGGTTCATTTTTTCATCCACATCCGCAAATACTCGATAACTAAGCAAACGCTCGGCCAGGCGTAGCAGCTGGGATTCAGTATCATTTTTTTCAATTCCCACCAGCACCAGCAAGCCCTGCTTAATAGCAGCAACTGTATCCCCCTCAATCACCACGCTGGCTTGGGTAACTCGTTGTAATAATGCAATCATAGCGATTTAACCTCGTTCCTATATGCAGCCCAGTGTAAACTGTCGGGGATATATTTACACATTGGTTTTTATGCGCGCATTCACCTGGCTTTTACGCTTTATCTCCTGGTTTCCCTTGCCGGTAATCCATCTTATGGCTTGGCCGGCCGGTCAGTTGCTGCGCTTATCAAAACGCCATCGACAAGTGAGTCGAAAAAACTTATCCATGTGTTTGCCGGAATTATCCGATAACGCGCGTGAACAACTGGTGAAATCCTCTTTAAATGAGTTTGCCAAATCAGTTTTTGAGGCAGGAGCCAATTGGTATTGGCCGATTGATAAAATTACAGATAAAGTTAAAAAAGTACACGGCCTGGAGCTAGTAGATGAAGCTAGAAAGGCTGGCAAGGGCCTGATTCTCGCCGCTCCGCATTTTGGTGCATGGGAATGGGCCGCAAGTTACATGCCGGTCTTGTTTCCCGATGAAGTTCTCTATCTGTACAAACCATCCGGCAATCCGACATTGGATAAGCTGATTCTTGAGAAACGCCAGCGCGGTGGCGGACAGCCAGTGCCAGCTAATACCCGCGGTTTGCGCAGCCTGTTAAAGGGTTTAAGAAACGATAAAGTTGTCGCCGTATTGCCTGATCAACAACCACGCAAAGGTGATGGTGCTTTCGCACCTTTTTATGGTGTGCCAGCGTTAACCCAAACACTAATCCCCAGCCTGGTACAGCGTACCGGCGCAAAAGTAATATTTATGGTGATGAGTCGCCTACCCCACGGCAAAGGTTTCGAGTTACATTTTCTGCCGGCTGATGAGGCCATATATTCTACCGACCAAGCAGCCGCCCTTACAGCCCTCAATCTTGGCGTAGAAAACTGCATAGCCGTAGACCCCAAACAATACCTCTGGGCCTACAAACGCTTTGGTTTGAGGCCTAATAACGAGCCGAGGTTTTACTAACTGCCCAGCTTTGGTCGATATGAAATGTAATGGGTCGCAGACCAAGTTCTTTTTCTAAAAGAATATCCGTCATAATGCGTGAGTGCCGAACATTCCCATTTGGGAAAGGGTGTATTTTTACTAAACGGTGATGGAAGCGCGCTGCAAATTGTTCCCTGTTGTAAGTGTTATGTTTGATCCAGTAATTTGTATCATCAAACAACTTAGATAGCTCTGTACGGATCAATAGGAGCTCAACACCTATGTTTTTATCGGTGCTTCGAAAATGACCAGCCCAGCTCCAAACGGCTCCAAAACATTGTCGGTGCAGTTCCAGTAAAAACGCTACTGACACATAGTTTTTGAATTTCCGCTGCCTATTTAGCCAAGTAAAAGCCTCCTGGATATTCTGTTGTTCAAGCTCATCAAGCTCGCCACGGGTTTCTATGTGCGGGTGTTTTAAGCCGGCTAGCTCATTCGGGTCGAGAGTAGTTGCGCCGGGCGGGTAGTTCATCATCTGGTTTCAGTCATCCCATAATTCACGTGGCAGCTGTCTGAGTAATCGATCTTTTTCTATTTCAATTAGTTTGTTTAATCTTGGTTTAGATAATTGCTGGTTTTCTAGTTGCATCTGGATATCAACCTTAGCGGCAAGTTGTTGTGCTTTATAACCTGCCTGATCTGCGATTAGCTTTGAGACTGAGTGTCTGGGTACTAAGGCATAAACTAAGTCACAATCTAGAGTTTCGGCTACCCGACGCAGTTGCTTTAAGGTGATTCGGTCTTCAGCTTCCATACGCTCAATTTGTGAGCCTTGCGATTTACTTACGCCTAAGCGTGCTGCCAACTGGGGGCCACTCATTCCCAGCGCTTTACGTAGCGTAGGGTTCGAATCCAGCCTTCTTTAGGCCGGTTTATGCTGTTTAAATGAGCAGCCCGGTCGATTTTGCTGCGGTACTGATCTTGAATTATTTGTTTCATCATAATAAATCACCATATATAAGGCCGTTATCATGCATAAAGGCTATATAGATATAGCCCATGTAGAATTTAATGACAATATATATAGGGTATATGATGAAAATAAGGTATCGGTTTCAGAATTTTTTATTTATTTTTCAGCTCAGTTGTTATTCAAATCGTAAACAATTTATTGACATATCGTTGTATATTGACAATACTTCCAATTAGTGACTGCCCTACATTAAAAATTCAAGGATATAAAATTAATATGCGATCAACAGAAAAAGCACTTTTGCTAAGAGAGGCTAAAAAAATAGTTACGGCTTTAGGGCAGACCTTAGCCCCTTTGGTTGAGGTGGTATTAAATGATTTAACCCAGCCAGATAATGCAATTATCGCTATTGAGAATAACCTTTCAGGGCGAAATATAGGTGATCCAGCGACTGAGCTGGGTTTAGCCCGCATATCTGACCCTGATTATCCAGAGGTGTTACTTAATTACTCTAATAGTTTGCCAGATGGTCGCCCAGTTAAAAGTACTTCTATCGGCATAAAAAATAGCCATGACGAATATGTAGCTGCAATTTGTTTGAACGTTGATATTTCAATGTTAAAAAGCACTGCCGGAGTTTTGAATCAATTTGTACAAACTATACAGTCCGAGGTTAAAGAATCACTAATATCGCCGAGCCTTAGAGCCATCGAAACACATTTAGAAAGGTTTGCCATAGCTTATAACACCACACCACAGGCTTTAAATTCTGCGCAACGACGCGAAGCAATCCAATTACTATCGAAAACAGGGCTAATGGATTTAAAACATGCTCATGCAGTGGCTGCCAATGTTCTTGGCGTTGCTCGTTCGACTATTTATACCTATTTACCAAAGAAGGATTAATACCATGACCTCTTTAGCTATTAGTTTTAAAGATATTTTAAACGCACAAGATGTTTTGACTGGGGTAGTTAACAAAACACCCGTGATGACATCACGATATGCGAACTCTCTTACCGGTGCTGAGTTATTTTTTAAATGTGAAAATTTCCAAAAAATGGGAGCCTTTAAATTTCGCGGTGCTTATTACGCTCTTTCCCGCTTTACGGCTGAACAAAAAGCGAATGGCGTGGTTGCTTTTTCCTCAGGTAATCATGCACAAGCCATTGCGCTTGCAGCGACAACACTAGGTATTAAGTCAGTGATTGTGATGCCATCCGACGCGCCTAAAATAAAAGTCGCTGCAACAAAAGGTTATGGAGGAGAAGTCGTATTTTATGATCGATATAAAGAAGACCGTGAAGCTATTAGTCAACAAATTATGCAACAAAGAAAAATGACCTTGATCCCACCATTTGACCACCCCGATGTGATGGCTGGACAAGGAACTACCGCCAAAGAGTTGATAGATGAAGTTAAGCAGCTAGATATATTGATTACTCCCGTTGGTGGGGATTAATCTCTGGATGCGCAATAGCAACTAAAGCCATATTGCCACAGTGTAAAGTATTAGGCGTTGAACCTGAAGCTGGTAACGACGCTCAGCGTAGTTTTCAACACGGAAAAATTATTCACATCGATGTTCCGCAAACAATAGCAGATGGCGCACAAAACCAATATGTCGGCACACAGAATTTTCCAGTGATTAAAAGTTTAGTGAATGAAATACTAACTGTTAGTGATAAACAACTTGTCGAAAGCATGAGGTTTTTTGCAAGTCGAATGAAAATAATCGTGGAACCGACAGGATGTTTAGGAGCGGCTGCGGCGTTTAGCGGTCAACTGGATTTAAAAGGAAAAAGAGTTGGGGTAATCTTATCCGGCGGGAATGTCGATTTGGCACGCTTTGCATCAATGGTTAAGGGGGACGCTTGATGTTCAATATTCATTATCATTGTGCCCTCACCTCTTAATAAGATTTTAAGAAACAGCCGTTTGCCCTATTCATCCTCATAAGACGGTAATACCCAGTTTGATCGTGGGAAATGGCAGGTATAACCATTAGGCAGTTGTTCAAGGTAATCTTGATGCTCTGGCTCAGCCTCCCAAAAATCGCTTGCAGGTTCCAGCTCCGTGACCACCCGCCCGGGCCATAAACCAGAGTTATTCACATCCTCAAAGGTACGCAAAGCCTCCAATCGCTGCTCATCAGACACATAATAAATAGCTGAACGGTAGGAGGCTCCGCGATCATTGCCTTGTTGGTTTTTAGTGCTTGGGTCGTGGATTTGAAAGAAGAACTCGAGGATTTTCCGGTAACTGGTGAGATCGTTGTCAAATAGAATCTCGATCGACTCTGCGTGGCGGCCGTGGTTACGATAAGTTGCATTGGGCACCTCACCCCCCGTATAACCAACACGGGTTGAGTTTACACCGGGAAGTTTTCGAATAAGATCTTGCATACCCCAAAAACAGCCCCCTGCTAATACCGCACGTTCGATTGCCATTATGATATATCCTCTACTTGATCCAGATAAACGCTATACCCTTGGCCTTGCATTTCTTCCCGGTGAATAAACCGTAAGGACGCTGAGTTAATACAATAGCGAAGGCCTCCTGTGTCTACTGGGCCGTCGTTAAATACATGACCCAAATGACTGTCGCCATAGGTTGAGCGTACCTCAGTGCGGACCATGCCGTGAGAGCCGTCCTTAAGTTCATTGAGGTTGGCGGGCTCGAGGGGCTTGGTAAAACTCGGCCAGCCGCAGCCAGAGTCGAATTTGTCGGATGAAACGAACAACGGCTCACCCGAAACAATATCGACATAAATACCCGGTTCTGTGTTATCCAGATGCTCACCCGTACCTGCTTGTTCGGTACCGCTTTGTTGTGTGGTCCGGAATTGATTTTTAGTTAGCGCTGCAATGGCCTCAGCAGATTTTTTGTATGTAGTCATAACTTACCTCTTTTTGGGTGGTAGAGCAGATTGGGCTCTTCAATATTCAAATATTATGATGATCATTAACAGCACTCAAGCCATTTTTTCTGGGCATTAATTTCGATCAATCCACTCGTTTTGGGAAGGTGTAAATTATTCATGGTCTATTGCAAATAGGATACTCCTCTAAAAAAAGAATGCTCGGTTATTCTTCCACCTCTACTCCGCGCCAAAAGGCCAGATACCCTTTTATTTCTCGTGCGGCTGTAAAGGGCTTTGGGTAATACCAGGCGGCGTCTGTGTTGACTGTTTCAGACGGCTGCAATTGTAACGGGTCAACAGCACATTTGACTGCGTATTCAATATTGGTCATAATGAATACCGTTGCTAAAGCTTGATGCTGGGAGTTACTCAATGGCTCGTACTACAATGACGGTTCGACTTAGCGGTGCACTTAACGACTTTGTGGCTGCAAATGTTGGTGAAACCGGTTCTTATGAAAATGTGAGTGAATATATTCGTGACCTTATTCGGCGCGATAAAGAGCGCACAGAGAAGTATGCTTTCGACTATCTCAAGGCTGAACTCAAGCTTGCTTTTGCTGCACCTGAGAGTTCTTATGTGGCATTGACAGCCTCTGAGGTTATCAAGCGTAATCAAGTTTCACAAGAGTAGATGGAACGGTTTCTCATACGGAATGCCGCTTCTTTCAGGATTGATGAAATTTATATCTATACCCTGGAGCGGTGGGGAGCGACAAAAGCAGAGTCTTACATTTCTGGTTTGTTTGATGCTTTTGAGAAGATAGCAACAGGTGAGTTATCCTCACATCCAATACCTGCTGAGTTCGGTATTGATGGATTCTTTTTCAGATATGAAAAGCACTTTGTATATTGGAAATACTTGAGCCAAGGTGTTGTCGGTATAACCACCATCCTACATGAACGAATGCATCAGATTGAAAGATTCAAAGAAGATTTTTCCATAAAGTAAATTACATATAGCTCGTAGGGTAACCCCCCTTGAATTAGTATTATTTCTCAAGTCTTTTTGAGTCAATTGACTCGTAACTTTGTCGGCAATTTGAGATTTTCTCTCGTGGAAAAAACGGGAATCGGGCTAATAGGTGTGTGTCCTGAATGGCATGCTACAGGAATTTGTTGCCAATCGTAAACGCCTGGATTTGCGTGAGCTTAGGGGAATAAACGAGTTGAGCGCAGATTATAACTACAAGTTAACCCGCGCAGATATCGACTAATGTATCTTGTTGATACCTCGGTATGGGTTGACTACATTAGAGGCTCAGAAACAGTCGTTGTGGAGTTTTTAGACAATTTGCTGCTGATGCCAATGGTGGTCGGGCTTACTGACCAAATTTATATGGAAATTCTCCAAGGCGCCAGAAGTGAGGCGGGTTTTGAGAAGCTTCAGCGATATTTCTCAACCCAGATATTTTATCGATTTAAAGATTTTCAACTCAGTCATGAGTCGGCGGCGCGCCTGTTTTTCAAATGTCGGTGCCAAGGTATAACAGTTCGTTCTTCCAATGATTGCCTGACCGCGCAATACGCATTGGAAAATGAGTTGATACTTTTGCACCACGATAAAGACTTTATCCAGCTTGGAAAGATAGCCCCTAAGCTACAGCAGAAACATTTTCTGGACTGACTATCGGGCGCCTGTCCTCTAATCTCTTCCCAGAGGCGGAAAAGAATTGGGGTCTGTCCCGAATGGCACTAAGTTAAGCCATTCTTGCATTAATTCAACACCTTCTACTTTGGCTTTAAATAAGGGTTAAGTCATTGATAGATCAAATGATAAAGCCCCTTAACTTAGTGCCATTCGGGTCTGTCCCCTATTTTCCGCTATTCGCTACTATTTTCTCGCTACTATTTTCTCGGATTATTTGAATTTAGTTGATTACACCGGTAGAGCTATATTGAATAACAAGCGGGGCTATATACTACCAGAGTTACCTGCAATTACAGAACGGCTCGGCTTGAATCCAGACAGTTGGCTAAAGGAGATCAACAACTTTTCCTCCAAAGGATTTACGGCCGTGGGTACGGTTGAGCAATTACGTCAGTTTTGTACAACGGTTGGCAAGCAGTGGAATCATGGGTTAAAGCTTATTCCAGCTCTGGAATAAACTCGACTTCGTAGAAAAACACCTCGACAGGCTTACTGTTGAGACTTTGGCGTGGCTATGTTTTAGAAAAACAGGCTAATCCAGGTGTTTCTGAGTAGTTCGGAGCTTTTAGATCACCCCCTGATAAAAAACCAGAATCAAAAACCATCAAATTCCCTAATTCACCAATGAACAGCAGTTTTTATTTGACGCCTGTCCTTACTTTTTGCTTTTTGTCCGCACAGCCATGCGCTCGCAGCAGCAAGTGTTGCTTATCGATTCCGTCGTAAGTTCCGAGAATCCCTAACCCGCTCGCCTGCCGGCGCACCACGTCAGGCTGGCCAACGACGGCCAACTGATTGCCCATCTCCAACCACCAGCCGTCGGCCGGAGTCTGCTTGAGTTGTTCAACCTGTGCGGCATCCGCACTCGAGATATCGACGACCGTGAGGGTCTGCGCGTTAATGGCGGTTGACGCCAGCAGTAAGCAAACAAAGATTCTCATCGGGCCTGCAGTCGGCAATATCGAGTGCAACAGTCTAGCCCGGATATTTTGTGAACTCGCGCGATGATCGCTCAGGATATTGGTAGGTCGGTGGCGTTTCACAGTGTTCTTTCACAGTGTTTTTTCAAGAAACGGAGCGGTGTAGTGGTTCATACACCCGACTGAGGATAGTCGCTGGACGACCAAGGGATAAGCGAGGGCGCGTGAAGCTTATGAAATCCCGGGCTAGCCCGAAGCCAATGGCAAACCGTGATCGCACGCACTCAGCGTTGCGTGGAGCGATCTATGCGTTTCGCTCTTCGCAGGATGCTGCTCAGGCACAAAGCGCATCAACGGCAGCTGCGGCCTGCCGCTGATCGCCGTCGATGTTCGAAACTTCTGCTTCGCCCCGAAGTGATTCCCACTCGGGGCGCCTCGTTAGAACCGGTCCTATCTAATCCCGGGTGCGTATCGCCAAACCGCCGATGCTCAACATCAACAGCGCCAGCATTGCCAACATCGCCGACTGCAGCGTAGGTATCTGCTGGACCGCAGCACCCACTGCGGCGGTAGCCAACTGGTTGTTAGCAACCGGATCAGCGGTGCCGGATGCGGCGGTAGCGGTGACCACGATCTGCCCGGACGCGGCCGACTGCAATAACGCTTCGACCGACCGACTGGCGCCGGGAACCGTGGGACCGGCATAGCCACAGGACAACAGCACCGAACCGCTGGCTGGGAGCGCATTGCTGCACATTCCGCCCGCGCTAGGGCTAGAACTGACGATCACCAGCCCCTGCGGCACGTCGATATTGATAGCCAAGTCGGCCGCATCGCTGGGTCCGCTGTTGCTGGCGGTGGCGCTGAGCACGAAGAAATCGCCGACACCGCCTGCGGCCGGAACGATGGTCATTGCCATCGACAGATCGGCCGACGTGTTCACCGCTGTAGTGACGGCGCTGCTGTCGTTGGCGGCGACCGGATCCACCGTACTGGTGCTGACCGCAGCGCTGGCGCTCAAGGCAGTTAGCTGGCTGGCCGCTACGTCGACCGTGACGGTGGCGCTGCGCGCATTTCCGGGGCCGACCAATAACGGTCCGCTGTAGCTGCAAACTACTGGACCTGCGCCGCTGCAGCTGCCGCCACCGGCGACGCTGCCGGAAACGAAGCTGGTGCCCGCGGGCAGGTTGAGGCTAACTACGACGTCGGCTGCATCAGACGGACCGGCGTTGCTCACGGCGGCGGTGTAGACCAGTTGGGTGCCGGCGATAACCGGATCGGGGGCGGCGCTTAGAGCGATAGCCAGATCCGCGCTCGCGCTGTCGTCATCGACAATCGTGCCCAAACCGCTGCCATCGGTCGCACTGACCGCTGGATTGGACGGCGCGCCCAGACTCACCGTGTAGGTCTCGTCTGGCTCGAAGTCACTGTCGCCGATCACACTCACCGCCAGGGTTTGGGTCTCGCCCAAGTTACCGACGAAACTCAGCGTGCTACTGGCGGCGGTGTAATCGCCCGGCGCCGTCGCAGAGCCGTCGGCAGTGCTGTAGTCCACCGTGAAGCCGCCATCTACGGCAGTATCCAGAGTGACGGTGAAGGTCGCGGTGGTGTTGGCACCGGTTCCTTCCACCACGCTGGCGTCGTTGATGCTAATGCCGCCGGTGTCGCCGTCGGTGTTGCTGAGCGACACGTCGGCGGCATCAAATCCGCTGTAGCTGCCGTCGCCGCTCACCGCTGGCGCGGTAGTGATCGAATAAGCCTGATCGCCATCGACTACCGCATCGTCTACACCAGTAACCGTCACCGTCTGCGGGGTGTCCCAGTTTGCCGCGGTGTACGCGAGCGTGACGGCATCAGCCATCCCTTCGGTGGTGTCGCTGCTGGCCAGAGCGACGCTAACGTCACTCAGCGGTTCGCTATCGAGGACCACGGAGAAGTTGGCGCTACCGCCGGCCTCGGTGGTGGTCAGCCCGCTAGTCGGAGTGACCGTGATACCGGCGCTGTCGTTGTCGGTGTTGCTGAGCGGCACGTCGGCGGCATCAAATCCGCTGTAGCTGCCGTCGCCGCTCACCGCTGGCGCGGTAGTGATCGAATAAGCCTGATCGCCATCGACTACCGCATCGTCTACACCCGTAACCGTCACCGTCTGCGGGGTGTCCCAGTTTGCCGCGGTGAACGCCAGCGTGGCGGCATCGGCCATCCCTTCGGTGTCGTCGCTGCTGGCCAGAGCGACGCTAACGTCACTCAGCGGTTCGCTATCGAGGACCACCGAGAAGTTGGCGCTACCGCCGGCCTCGGTGGTGGTCAGCCCGCTAGTCGGAGTGACCGTGATACCGGCGCTGTCGTTGTCGGTGTTGCTGACCGCGACGTCGGCCGGATCAATACCGTCGAACTCGGGATCGCCTGGGCTCATCGTGGCACCGGTGACGACGATGTAGCCCTGATCGCCATCGTCGATGGCATCGTCCACGCCGGTCACGGTGACGGTTTGCGGCACGTCGTAGTTGCCCGGGGTGAAGGTCAGGCTGGCCGGGTTGACCGTGCCCTCGTCGGGGTCACTGCTGGTCAGGGCGATGGTGACGTTGTCCAGCGGTGGGTCCTGGTCCAGCACCACGCTAAAGGTGTCCGTTCCGCCGGCTTCGGTGGTGATCAGCCCCGAGGTTGGGGTGACCGCTACGCTGAGCAGACGAATAATGTCGATGGCCCAAACACAGGAGCCCGTGTCGCCATCGGGGTTGGTCGCTACCGCAGCAATGTTGGTGTCGGCGACGGCGGTGTGGGTAGCCTCCCAAACGGAACCAAAAACGCTGTTTGGGGTGCCCGCCGTCAGTGCCATCGGCACGCCGCCTGCCGTAGCGGAAAGCGTATTGGTCGCCGTTTGGGTCAGGGTGATGACTGTGCCAATGTCTACGGGAGTCACCGTGCTGTCTGGCGATTGCGTGCAGACCGTCGTCGGCGCGCTGTAGTCCAAGTTACAGACCACCTCATCAGAGGCCGGGTTACCCATCACATCGACCCCGTTGGCGCGGGTGGTGACGGTGGCAACGTTGCCGACGACATTGTTGGTGGTCGTGAAATTGCCCGGCGGGATAGTGGTTGTGGTTACGCCGTTGTAAGTCACATCAAAATTCATGGTGCCCATGTTGCCGGCCAGCGGAATGCTCAGCGGCGAGCCGATATCGGCCAGGCTGATCGCCGAACAGTCGGTCAGATTGACCGGCATCGGATCGACCACTTCAAGCGCGCCGATATCAACTGCGGTGAAGGCAAAGCGGGGGAAACCACGCTGATCGAAGAGCAAAGGCACGCCGCTGATCATGCCATCGTCGGTGGCCAAACTGCCGTCGCCCGCATCCTGCGCCGGGCTGCTCATCGCCAGCGCGTGGGTCAGCGTGGGGCCGCCGTTGTCGGCAAGCGTGGTATCCAAGATATTGGCCTGAGTAGTCGGGTCAGTACCGTTGCTGGTGGCGGTGATGTCGCTGGCACCAGGGGTAAAGCCGCTGAATGCTTGGCCGTTGTTGCGTCCGCTGTGACCGAGCAAATTGTTGCCGTCGCCAGTGACGCTACCTTCTACTTCGTCGCCTGCGCCGGTGGCGTTGTTGCCCGTGACGATTGTGTTACGCAAATTAACCGTGCCTCCCGAGCGACTAACGCCGCCGCCATCATCGCTGGAGGTGTTGCCGCGCACGGTGCTGTTGACGATGTTCATGGTGCCGCTTTGGTTGCGGATTCCACCACCGTCGAGATTTGCCGAGTTTCCTGAAATCGTGCTGTTGAGCACCGCCACAGTGCCGTCGAGTTTCATAATCCCGCCGCCAAAAAGTCGCGTCGCGGTGTTGCCTGAGATCGTGCAGGCCTCAACTCGAACCGTCGCCAACCGGGTGTATATGCCGCCGCCGCCGAACACGTTGCTGGTTGCCAGATTGCCGGATACTGTGCTGTTGCTCATGCGGTGGTTACCGGTGAAGAACACGATGCCACCACCGCCACCAGCGATCGTGTTGTCGCTGAAGTCGCTACCGTCGATCGTCGTAGTTCCACCAAATCTGGACAACCCACCGCCGTCCTCGCCTGCGATGTTGTTGGTAAAAGAACCGTTACGCACGATTAGATCGCCATTGCCCCCAACAGACAGGCCACCACCGTCTTCCCTAGTCGCCGTGTTGTTGTCGAAAACCGTATCCTCGATCAACGCAGAATCCTGCGCTCGGAACAGGTTCATCCTGGCGCCGCCGCCCGCATCGCCCGCGGTATTGGTGCTGAATAGGCTATTGCGTAACGTCAGCGTGCCTAGATCGAGGAACAGGCCACCGCCGTCATCGGTGCCGGCCATGTTCCCAGTAAAGGTCAAGCCGTCCATGACGGCGGTGCCAAGAACGCTGTATACCCCGCCACCGTGCGTGTCTGCCACATTGCCCGACAGGGTGCTGTCGGTCAGCGTGAGGTTTTCTATCGAGCGGATTGCGCCGCCGCGCTGGCCGCCGTTCACCACCGCATCCATGGCGTGGCCGTTGATCAGACTCAGGCCGCTGATGCCCACATCAATAAAGGCGCTGTTGTTGCCGTCGTCGAGCAAGAAAATGCGGCTGGCGTTGTTGCCGCTGATCGTCAACAGGGTTTGCCCAGGGCCGGTGATGATGACGCTCTCGGTGACCTGGATCTCGCCCAGGGTCAGCGTGATCGTCGCCGGACCACCGCCAGTTAATGCCGCGGCGAAGCTGATCGAATCCGCTGCCGCGTCGAGGTTGGCCTGTTCAACCGCCTCGCGCAGAGACAGGTCGCCGGGAGAGAAGTCACCGTCACTCTCGTCGACCAACGTGTCGACCACAAACAGCGCCTTGGGGCCGGCGGCTTGGGTGACCGAACCCGCCGCCATTGCCAAACTGATGGACGCCATGAGTAGCAAGCCGAGGCTCACTTGGACGAGGAAACGGTTCATCATCACTCTCCGGTGTATGCTGACAATAAAAAGCCCGCTGCCAGTAGCAGTGATGTCTGTATTTTTGTTTTCAAAATAACGCCTCCAAAAAAATAAGTAGTAAGCATGTAATTACATACTCTCAAGTCTAACAGCGTAGTGTGCAGAACAAACACGCCAAACCTAAGTGTGTTTAAGCTATAACACCACCTCGGGGGATTGCTTTCTAACGAGAGGGACGTTTGAGGTTTAAACTGAATTCCCCGAGGTTCTTCTTCAGCTTTTCGTAGTCTAGAGAAAACCTGGAGTCTACCACCTCAATGATTGGCGGCTGCATGTAAAGAACGCAAGATTCGGATCGGGCAAAGTACTCTATATCAGAGTTATAGGTAAGGCTGCCCTTGGCTAGCAGGGCATTATTCTCTGCTGCTCGGATTTCAAAGAGTCGATTTTTGTTGCGGCATTTTTCACCAGATTTGAACTTAAATGTGTTCTTCTTTGTGCTGGGAATGGTCGATTTCTTTTGTTGATCACCATTGCTGTGAAGAATATTCACAATGATGGTCTTCGAGGTATTGTTCTGGAAACGCGCCTTCCCTGGCGTATCGCCGGCCCAGGAGACCAACGGTGCGGCAATCAAGAACATCATCAGAGGGGCGGCTAAATATTGCGTTTTCATAGTATTGGTACTCCTGGGAGGCGTAGAATGGACCTTCTTCTGTAAGGGGTTAATATCAAAAAATATTCGATTTGCATGACTTATAGCGTGATAAATTAGAAAAACATGCCAAAGATCAAGCCCCCGGCCTGCTCAACGCTACCCTCCTTGACGCTTGCGCCACCAATGCCTGGGTTCCGAGATGATTCTGGTACTTATAGATGTGCACATGATCATATAAATTAATTTGGCATGTTGTTTCGATAAGCCACGCTTTTATGGGTATTGCAGCATAATGCCACCACTACACTAGGCAAGCTAGAATTTGGTGAATGTATAGATAATACGGCAGCCGTAACCTTTGTAACCTGCCTTTCACCCTCGGATTCATTTTCTACCAGTTGCCGCAATGATTTTTTGCTTAGGGGTAAAGACCGGGTAACTATTGACTAGGACTCACTGAGTTTACTTCAACCCAGGTTTCAATAGCCTTTCAGGAAAACCCGATGAAGCAGGATGAAGGAAAATAAGCGGACAAGAAGCGTAGAATGTATGCATGAATAGCGATTTAAAACGACTGAATGTGGCAGCAAGCACTGATAGAGGAAAGCGCCGAAGCCGAAACGAAGACTCTATTGTCGTCGGCCAGTGGTATTCCTCAGCCACAGACTTCATTTTCCAGGCGCCGACAATACCGCTAAACAAGCCGATAATACTGGCTGTGGCCGATGGTATTGGCGGGCATAAGGCTGGCGATATTGCCAGTCAGCTTGTTACCCAGCGCCTGTCGAGAACTACGTGGACAGCGTCCTATCGCCAGGAACTCAATGATGCACTGGCTACCCTACAGCAACAACTTCAGCAATTAGGCAATGACCGCCCTGCACTGAAGGGAATGGGAACCACTATAGCTGGTGGTATTGTGCACGGCTCGAGTTTATATCACTTCAATGTGGGTGATAGCCGGGTGTACCTGATTTCCGGTCGGGAAGTTGCTCAACTTAGCACCGATGATTGCTTGCCGAATTCACATGTTATTACCCAGGCCTTGGGTGGCTCTAACCCGAAACAAAAAGATCTAAATTTACATGCTGGAGAGGTCCCGTGCAGGTGGGGAGATACCATGCTTATTTGCAGTGATGGTTTGAGCAACCTAGTTCGTGATGATGAATTACCAGATCTATGTCGCAAGTCTGTACAAGAGGCAGGCAGTTCATTGATGTCATTGGCGCTTGAACGAGGTGGCCATGACAATATTTCGGTTGTAGTGGCCAGGTTTGGCTGATGTACTCACCTAGGGCCTATTCCGGCTAATGCCTGCGGCGAGGATGATGGTCGACCGTGCAGAGCTAACGATGGACGAATCACCTGAGGAGTGGTTTATTGACTTATTTAAACCTGAGGGCTCTAGGGCATCTGTAGACTACATAATGGCGGTTGATATTTGTCAGGCGATCAGATCTTGATCTTCGGGGTTATTTGCAAACATTTTGTCAACGAAGGAACAAGTGAGCGCAGCCTGGGGGCGAAATCTTGGAAGGTAGACAACAAACCCGCTTGTGTCACTTTGAAAGTCATGCCGGGCCTATCACCGCTTGTATCAAAAAATGAGTGCACAGCTAATACCGGCAAAATACAAGCGGTGCATTAGCAGACGTAGTACAGCCCGACCTATCCAGAAGAACTCAATTTGACCCCTTAGAATTTACTGGCAGCTTAAATTACAAACCGTAGCGACTTTATCCAGGCAAGCTTGTGAGTACGCGTCTGTACAGCAAGTAATGTCGATAGCGCAAATATCAGTTACGCAGGAATGACAACCATCTTCCATTGGCTGGCTGCTCACCTCGCACAGGCTCTGGCCACAAACTTTCACTTGCAAAATAGCGCCAACATCCAGAGTGAAATTTGGATTGATGGTAACACCCTGACCAGCAGCAAAGATAACCGTGGCAAATTCCTCGGCATGAAAATTTGTTTCGGTAAATAAATGCTCACAGGCTTCAAATTCTTCAGCACCATTGACGCTGCCCGCTGCCAGTGAATTGTTGCAGTATTCCAGCGCAATTGTCGGACCGATTACATTCAAAAACAGGATATTTCCAGCTGCATCTCTGGCGCCACCTACAGCTGATTTAACAGTAGCACTGAGGCCACCAATACCGCTAACACCCGTGTATTTAATAGTATAAGTTGTTCCCGAGCCCGTAATGACAACACCGGTATAGGCAGCAGTGCCTGAAAGCGTAGTGGAAACATCGGCTGCATCATTAAAATCAAATATATCTTCACTAAAAATCACGCTAAATTTTATTTCAGTCGCATTGCTCGGGCTACCGGTTATTGCTGTGAAGCTATCTACCATGGGCCGAGTCTGGTCAATAACAACTGTAGCTGAAGCAGTGGTTGCTGCGAGCGGGTTGCCGAATAAATCGGTAATTCCATGAGCAGGAACCAGCGTGACCGCGAGTGTGCCATCGCCTGCAATATTGGGTATAGACAAGCTATAAGCCGCACCACTACCAGTCAGGCTTGCAGTGCCTGTGCTACCAGGAAAGCTTATATTGAAATCAGTAGCATCGAGGCCGTTTACCGGCTCACTAAAACTGATATTAAAATCAACGCTGCTTACATTGGTTGGATCATTGAAAGCGGCATCGAGGGCGATGCTGTCCAGGGTAGGAGGGATAAGGTCACCTACCAGAGCAATATTATTGGTTGATGAGCCATCATCATAGGCGTAATCAAGAGTGTAAAATGTCGGTAGGTTCTGCACGGCAGCAAAGGTACCAGTGAGACTTCCGTAGCTGGCAATAATATAAACCGGCGCTGTTGCCCCTGCGCCGATCTGGCTCAAATTCAGCGTCGTTTCCCAGATATCAAGATTACCGGCAATTATAAGGCCATCATTACTGCTGCCATCGAGCTCACAGATATAAACACCGTCAATTTCAATGGATGCAGCCGTAATAGTACTTGTTGAAGCGCCCGGGTTGATTTCGGCCGATGCGCCAATATAAACTTTCGCGGCAAAACTGCCCGAACCACCGAGTGTACCGGCATTAATATTCACTTGCCCCGTACCGGTTTTGGCGGCATTAAAAGCCCATGTCCCGGTACCGTTTTTATTTAAAACACCGTTACCGGTCAAATCACCCGAATAGGTGTTATTTTGATCCAGGCCACCAAAAGTCAGATTAAAATTCAGGTCAGTCGTGCCCGTCCCTGCAAAACCACCCAGGGTGGTACTCGCATTCATATCCATCACTAAATTGGTATTAATAGTCACAAGGTTCTCAGCAAACAAGCCAGCACCAAAAATTGTGCTGCCGCCATTGAGATTCACATTACCAAAATAAGTCGAGGAGCCCAAACCTGGTGTGTCGGTAAATTCGTGGTCACCAGCAGCAATGGTCAGCGAACCCGTACCGGAAAATGGGCCGTCAAAGGCTTCATCCGGGTCAATCAGAGCATCACCAATTATCAATGCAGCATTTAGATTAAGATTACCACCACCATGGAGGTTACCTATCGTAGTCGCAGTATTCACTGTCAAGCTGCCAATATTAAGATTAATCGGGCTATTGGCCAGGCTGCCACCCGAAGTAAATATCAGGTTACCATTAATAGTTGTCCGCCCACTAAAAGGGCTCACCCCGGCTAATGTCCAGCTATCTGCTGAATTGTTATTGTAAAATAAGTGCCCGGTACCGGTGAAAACTCCGGCAAAAGTCTGATTCCCTCCATAAAGCCCAAACTTCAAGAGATTATCGGCTTGAATATTAACAGGAGGCGAAGTACCTCCCCCCGTTAAATGACCTAATATCACGCTATTGTCCAAGATTAACTCACCACCTAGAAGCCAAATTCTAGCGTTTTCCAATGCATTGAGCCTCTTCGGTATTAGCTTACCGCTTGTCACTTTAAACTCCCCAGCAAAAGCGGTGCTATTACTATGAATCACCAGGCTATCATCACCTCCGTTTGAAGCAAGCCAAAATGTGTTCGTGGAGCTCACCCCTGACAATCCACCACCATAGAGGTGTAAACTGCTGGCACCGCTATCATCACCGCTGAAAACAGCAAAGTTAGTAGTATGAAATGTTGCATTGACTAAAATTTGTGAATTCGTTGCTGTTGATTTCCAGATAATATCTGAGGGCAGAATCCTACCTAGCTTGAAAAACCAATTCACTGGAGTTGCGGGGGCTGTTGCAAATTGATTGCCATCAGTTCTCAGGTCTATTGTATCCAGCTCCCAGTCTTTATTATTGCCACCAGTACCCCTTAAATCCGCCTCATTCTTATTCAAACCAATAGGGAAAATTGCAGTATCATCTGGTCCGGGCGTGCCGCCATTGGTCCAGTTGGTATTATTACGCCAATTATTGTTCTGGCTACCATCCCAGGTAACAACTGCTGCAAACACCGGGGTTATAAGTAAGGCATTAATTAGCATTACAGTTAGGAGTTGCATGCCGGTTGTGGGTTTTGAAAATGACACCGTTAGTACCTCATTGTTTAATAGACTTTTCTTGAATTCAGGCTGAATAAATCAACTGTAATTTTTTAATATCAAATACAGTAGTTAAAGCGTAGAGCGTCAGCGAAACATGCCAAAGTCCCACTTGCACTCAAAACAACTGACGATTTTATACTAACAGACTTGATCTACCCGGAAGAAACACACTTCATCACCCGGTTTAGCCTGTGCCAACACCGATAAATCATGCTGATCGACGACCAGAATTCGTGGATAACCACCGCTTGTCTGGGCATCGCGCATGGCGAGAATGCTTTGCCCGTCCGGGGTGATTTGTAGACTACCGGGCATTAGCCCAGTACTGAGCATTGTGCTTTTATTGCTTGCAGTAATTATATCAGCCTGCAAGCGATACCCCATGCGGTCGCTTTGTTGGCTGACTTTAAACGCTTGCGAAAAAGCCGACTTCTGACTCCTTGCATTGAACCAGCCATACTCAGGCCCCGGAACAGCGTGCACGATATACCGTTGACTGCGGCTAAGTTTTTGCCACGCGTATTTGTGTTTCAGTGGGGTTATATGGGCTTGTCGAAGCCCGATTTGATCATTTTTCTGTAAAATTCTTCCCTGAAAGCCACCCAATTTCGCTAATGTAAGGGTGGAGTAACTACCCAAAACTTTATCCAGCCGATAACCTCCGGCAACCGCCAGATACGCTCTGGCACCTGCTTGCAAACGCCCCATACGCAAAACATCATCCACAGCCAGATCGATGGTTTGGTCCTGACTAACAAGCTCATCATTTACAAAGCAGTCAAATTCCGCCCCGCAAATCGCTATTGAGCAGGTCTCTGAGACCTGAAAACTAACCCCGGTAAGTGCTATTTCTAACACGGCTTCATGTGGCTTATTCCCCACCATCTGATTGGCAAGTTTAGCCGCTGATCTGTCCATGGCACCGGATGCAGGAATTCCCAAATGCGCAAAACCCGGCCGCCCCAAATCCTGAAAGGTGCTAAACAACCCTGGCTTTATAATCTTCAAGCTCACGAAGCACCCGCCTGCTCTAGGTGCCTGAACTCATCTAGACTAATGGGCTTGAAGCGAATTTTATCCAGTGCGCTGATGCACATAGGCCTATCATTGTTCCAATCAACGAGTTGCTGTGGGGTTCGTGCAATGACATGCCAACCACCCGGACTCGAGACTGAATACAAACCACACTGATTTCCGGAAATTGCGACACTGCCCGCAGGCAAGCGTATCGCAGGTGTGGTTTTCCGGGCTAAAAGCAGCTGTTGATCCAACTCATCCAGATACATAAATCCGGGTAGAAACCCGAGCATGCTGACGAGATATTCTCTGCTGCTGTGAATTTTAATTAAACCCTCCAGATCAAGCCCGGTTTGTTTTAACACGGTTTCCAGATCAGTAGCAATTTCGGGGTGATAGCAAATCGGGATACTATGAGTATTCACGCTCTGATTCTTGTATTCGAGGCTAGAATTGATATTTAGTAATTTATCCTGTAGTTCAGACCACGAATCGATCGGTGTCGAAAAAGCCAGCATTAGTGTGGTTTTAGCTGGAATCACATTAACTACAGAATAAAACCCAGTTTGCCTTATCTGATTTGCAAAACAATGAATATGGCGCAGTAGTTTGTTCTCATCAGCAGCGGCAAAATCAATCAGAATGGAACAATCGCCATTTTGTCTGAAAGCATCAATCTCAACAGTTGCCAAAGATTCACTCACGAAAAGCCACGGCTTTAATATCGACCTGATTTTCCGTTAAAAACTCGGCAAGCATTTGCGCAACTTTAGTAGTCCCCGGGCTATCACCGTGCAAGCATAAAGTATCGCAATCCAGGCTTATCTCCGCGCCATCAACACTGATAACCGATGCGCGGGTGATTATTTGTAATGCCCTTGGCAACACCACTGCAGGATCGGTAATGACGGCACTGGGTTCAGATCGAGGCAGTAATTGCCCGTTGGCCTGATAGGCTCTGTCGATAAAAGCTTCATGCGCAAAAGCTAAATTATGCTGTCTGGCTGCCACCGCCATTTTAGAATTTGCCAAGCCGTAAAAAATTAAGTTTTTATCAACCAAAGCAATGCTTGTCGCTATACAGTTTGCCAGTTCAAGGTCTACAGCGGCGGCATTATATAAAGCCCCATGCGGTTTTACATGATGAAGTACAGCCCCTGCTTGCTCCACAATGCCCTGCAACTGATGAATTTGAAAACACAACTCATCTTGTAGCTGAGCTTTTGAAATATTTAAGTATTTACGACCAAAATTCTCCCGATCGTTGTAGGAAGGATGCGCCCCGATCGCTACAGCATGTTGCATTGCAAGATCTACGGAATGACGCATTAACTCAGGGCTACCCGCATGAAAACCACAGGCGATATTGCAGGAACTGATAAACGGCATGATAGCCTCATCATTGCTGACTGAAGCGGTTTCAATGCCCTCACCTAAATCACAATTGATATCTATCTGATACTTGATTGCCGTGTTCATGAAAAGGCAGACCAGAGTGATTTGGCGCTTAAAACTAGAGTCACCAGAATAACCGCCAGACCTAGCAGGTTATGCATCAAAGTGTTTTTGTAACGACCCAATATTTCCGACTGGTTCATTACATAAAGCAAAAACCCTGCCATCAGCGGCAATAAAATACCGTTGGCAATTTGTGCAAACCAGATAATCGTAAGCGGTCGATAGCCAGAACTTGCGAGCACTAGCCCAATGAGTAGGACAATCAACCAAATCATTCTGAAGCGCCTAGATTTAAGGTCACTAGACCAGCCGAGAATACCGGTGATAGCATACGCGGCTGCTAATGGTGCGGTAACTGCCGATGAAATGCCTGCAGCAAACAAACCCACACCCATACTGATCCGCGCCCATGAACCTAGCAAAGGCTCTAGCTGTACCGACATATCAGCCGCCGACTGGATGGAGATTTGGGTATTAAAAAACGCCGCCGCAGCGGTTGAAATAACCGCAATGGAAAGCAAGCCGCCCAAGCCGATCGAAAAATAAATATCTTTGCGTACTTTAGGGAGGTCCTCAGGAGAACTCCAACGATTGCTGACAAAGGAAGCATGCAGAAACAGGTTATAAGGAACCACCGTAGTACCTATTAACGCGATGACGGTGAGTATTGCACCATCCGGCAAGGAAGGCATCACCCCGGAAAACAAAGCTGCCATATCTGGTTTTGTAAGCACAAAAGTTGTGAAAAAAGCCAGGCTCATCAAAAAAACCAGTCCCAGCAGGGCTTTTTCGAGTAATTTGTAACTTCCTGTTATCAACGCGCTGAAAGTTAGTAATGAAATTAACAGCGGCCAGGCGATGGGTAATTTTGGAAACAAGGCATCCAGGCCCAAACTCGCGCCGGCAATGTTGCCGCCCTGATAGGCGCTGTTACCAATAAATATCGCCACAGTAACCAATACAAACACGCTGTAACGAATCAGCGGCTGCACCAAAACCTCGCGCAAGGTCTCACCCAAACCCTGTTGGGCTACAACACCAAGCCTAGCTGCCATCTCCTGCAACACAATGCAGGCTGCCACTGAGAAAACCAGTGCCCAGATCAGGGCATAGCCAAAGTTAGCACCGGCAAGAGTTGCGGTGGTGACTGTTCCGGGACCGATAAAGGCAGCGGCGACCAGTACAGCGGGCCCGATTGAGAGTTTCTTAAATATCATTCGAGCATTATTGCAGATTTACGCGTGGGCATGGTCGCTCTTGCGCATCCATGCGCCCGCGACATACCGTACATCCTGTACATAAATGCCCACCCTACGATTGGGGATTTGATAATATAGATTGCTGTGCCGTTAACTGTTCAAGCATGAATTAAAATACCACCTACCGCCCACCTTTATTCCCACAGGCAAAGCTATGAATACAATCCCGTTTGAGAATCAATTCATAACATTGGGAGATGAGTTTTACACCAAAACCAAGCCCACACCGGTTGCCGAGCCAACGCTGATTAAGTTCAATCAAGACCTTGCTGAATCGCTGGGTTTATCTGCCAAAAATTATGACTCAAACAATGCTGTTGGAATTTTTTCTGGCAATATTATTCCCACTGGAGCCGAACCGTTGGCTATGGCTTATGCTGGCCATCAGTTCTCCCAGTTCAACCCACAGCTTGGGGATGGCCGCGCAATTTTATTGGGCGAAATTGTTAACCCTGACGGCAAGCGCTTTGATTTGCAATTGAAGGGATCCGGGCGCACGGCTTATTCACGCGGTGGTGACGGTCGTTCAGCATTAGGTCCAGTGCTGCGCGAGTATTTGGTCAGCGAGGCGATGGAAAAACTTGGCGTGCCCAGTACACGCGCACTAGCGGCAGTAACCACCGGCGAAATCGTGCACAGAGAACAACTGCTGCCAGGAGGGATCATTACCCGTATTGCTACCAGCTTTATTCGCGTAGGCACATTTCAGTTTTTCGCAGCGCAAGGCAAAACAGATGCAGTAAAAAAACTGGCTGACCATGTGATCGAACGCAACTATCCACAAATCAAATCACAAGCCGGTAACTCAGAGATCACCTACGCGAATTTCTTGCAGGCCGTCGTTGATCGACAAGCCGTACTCATCGCACAATGGATGCAACTGGGTTTTATTCATGGCGTAATGAATACTGACAATATGTCGATTGCTGGCGAAACTATTGATTACGGCCCTTGTGCATTTATGGACGACTATGCACACAACAAAGTTTTTAGCGCCATTGACCGCAATGGGCGTTATGCCTACAACAACCAGCCTTCTATCGGACTTTGGAATTTATCGCGGCTTGCGGAAACATTATTACCCTTGCTTGCACAAACTCCCGAAGCTGCTATTGAAATCGCGCAAGAGATTTTGAAAACCTACATCGACACTCATGAAAATAAATGGCTGGCTGGAATGCGCGTCAAATGCGGTTTAACCAACAGCACTCAAGGCAACGATGACAAAGCATTGATCGAAGCACTGTTTGAAACCATGGCGGCAAACAGCGCAGATTTCACCCTCACTTTCTTTCACCTTTCACGCTTAAATAAACAAATATGTGAAAGCAACACTGAACACGAAAATGCACTGCGTAATTTATTTGATAAGCCGGAGCAACTAGATGACTGGCTAACGCAATGGCGTACACGCTTAGATGATGAAACCCAAAGCGACAAACAACGACAAATAAAAATGCAAACCATCAACCCTGTTTACATTCCGCGCAATCACCAAATCGAAGCTGTGATACGCGCTGCAGAAGACCACAATGACTTCACGGCGTTCCATGCCCTGCATAAGGTATTGCAAAACCCCCACACACAGCAACAAGGAAACGACCTTTACCAACTTCCCCCGAAACCGGGCGAAGTGATAGCAAATACATTTTGCGGCACCTGAGGTGGTCTATCCATTTTGATCGTCTAAACACTACCAAGAACCACCGCTGATATGATGACTAGCAACTGTTACAGGGCGTTCTCCACATCTGCTTCTGTTGCCATCACAGACACCCTTAAATCCCAGCCATCCACCCAGTTGATTTGATCAAGCTTCATTCCAAACTCTTCAACCAGCCCTTCTTCTATCCCCGGCATATGGGCTGCACCATAAAAAATAGCAAGCTTCTTGTGACCTTTTTCAATCTCTTGTTTCAGAACCTGTAAGGCTTTCAGATTTCTTGTAGTGATAATTGTTGAACCACTTTCGCCTTCAAGAGCATCCATGGTCGGGCGCATTTCGATGATTTGCTGTGCCGCTATGACTTTTAAATCGCGCTCTAGCGTTGATGAAAACAAAGCCAATAATAACTTAGCATCAGTCGCGGCATTTTGATTAGACATTTGCTATTGCATACCAACAAGCCATACCTTCAAAAACATAGATAAGAAAGACTCGCCTTTGTCGGTCATACTTTGCTTAAAATCAGTTAGTGAAATATCAGTATGTACAAAATTACTGGCTAGATAATCTACTTCGTCAAATTGGAAAGACAAACCCAAAGCATTTTGCATACCCCTTTGCAAAGATGAAATCAGGCTTTTATTTTTGCTGTCTGTATTTTCACCAACTTTAGTCCCTTCTGGCGCAACCAGTTCGTATAAAACCACATCATAGGTCTTGAAAAATTCATTAAGGTTTTCATAATAAGATTTATCCGCAATATGCGCGGCGCTGATTAAATCCACAACCAAATCATTGGCAGCGTCCTGCTCTGGAATATGCCTGGCATTTGCTAATTGCAAAGCAATTGTCCTACCCTTGGTATCCTTGTGGATGCGTAAAAACTCAGTTTCGTGCTCTGCCGTGAGTAATCCAGCATCAGAGCTTTGAATTGCTTGCGCTGAAGCTTGCAAGGAGAACAGACTAAAAAATAAAATCAGGGTATATTTCATATAAAATCAGGCACTGTAGTGTCTGATATTTATGTGGGCAATTCCAAAGAATTCAAGGCCGGGCACCTCTACCCAAGCAGACTACTCAAAACTATCTGAAAAAATAGATTCGGTAAGCGGTTGCGGCAATGCCCATAAAGCGTTGACACCAGCGGCATCCCAGGAATTATCAATACTTCTTAAATCCAGCGCTAATAGCTGAAATGTGGGGCCAATTTCAAATATTTGTTCATCCAGACCGGCAAGGTCGGGTAACTGAGTGCTTACCTCTAGGCTGACCAGCCAGCGGGATGCGCTAAGGTAATGCACCGCATCTATGTTAGCGCCAAAGTTAGTTTGCTGGAACAAGCTAAACCCGTTGCTGCTATTCCAGCGGATTAAGTCATCGGCTCTAAATGCGCTACCACTTAATAGCGCAGTTGTGTCTATGGAAATGATTAAATCACAATTACTAGGATCGCGGCTAAGGGCGTTAATATTGACACCATCAGGAACTCCGGCTGTACTGGCATCTAATACCTTCACGCCAGCTGCGGTAAAGACATCCGCTGGCCGCATTGCTGTACCAGCAATCAGAGTGGTGATATCCAGCGAATATACAGAATCCCCACAACCATCACCAGTCTTATGGAACCCATCAATACCCGCAGCACCCAGTGTACCCAGCTCATTGCTGCTGGTTGAAAGCTCAGTGGCAATACTAAAATCTATTATGGCATCATCACTGTTATAAGCAGTACCGCCACTTGCAGGAAGGCTAGTATCTATATCACCAACAAAATTTAGTGTATTTAAAGCAGTTGCTGTTTGCGCAACAACATTGGCAGCCATGCCAAGCAGCATTATTGCAGCACCTACAACGCTAAATAGTCTATAAGCAGCAACCGGATGGAAAGTAATTATGGGCAAACGGCACCCCCACATAAATTACCTCCCATATTTACACCTCCATTAACTGCTAACCCATTGCCATATATAATATTGTCTCTATAGGCTATCCTGAAAAATATATTAAGGCCCCAGCTGACATTTGAGCTAACAATATTATTTGTTACCAGGCAGTCAAACGCGCATGCTATACCATCATTACCATTACTGCTCGCGGTATTACCGGTTATTACTGAAGCCGCTCCTTGGGCAAAGATACCATCTGCCACATTGTCGTTAGCAATATTGCCTTCAATAACGGCACTCGAAAAGCCTTTCAGCCCATTACCACCATTACTTATGGCAGTATTATCTTTTATATTTGCCCCATCTCCGAAGCGAATACCGTCGCCGCCATTTTCAAATGCACCGCTTTTATTTACCCAAGAATTTTGACCAACAAACATCCCGGTCAGCCTGTTCCATTGCGCAGTGACATTTTCGATCCTGGAGTATGATCCAATTAGTGAAATCCCAGTTTGGCCCATACCAATAACCTTACCATTTTTAACCGAGACCCCATTATATAAGACTGATTGAACCCTTATTCCACGGCCGTTGCCAGTGGCTGGGGCACAGTTGCTGGTAGCACCAACACATGCCTGGCTGATTATTGAAAAGCCATTTAGATCAATAGATATATCAGGAGCCGTGATGCTTATACCAGATATATTGCTATTGGCCAGAACCAAATCACTGGTCAACCTATAACTACTACCAGCAGTGCCGGTAATAGTTACAGGATAGCCACTAGTATCGCCGCTAAAGCAACCTAATTGGGTGGCGCAAACCTGATTGATTTCTATAACTCCACCAGCAGCAAGTAGCGTTGGTGAAAATATAATAGCCAGGATTAACTGAATTGTACGAATTGATTTTTTCATAAGCTTTCCCTATTGCAAAGATATAGTCCGCAAGATGATTTTTAACCCACCTGCTTGCATACAGTAACTATAATGCCAAGCCAGCTGGTTACTTCTTATAAACTTCTGACTTTTGCTTATAAAACAGGGGAATTGGCTGTTAAGGCTTGAAAAGACCTGTTATTTGCGCACCTGGAGTTTGTGCTTGTAGTAACTCACCGCTGCACCACAACTCATTCCGGCCTTAGGGGAACTGCACTTTTTAGAGTTCGCCGCTGAACTCTTCCAGTAACAATTGATCTTGCGCTTGCCAGAATTCGTTGGCGCTAGCCTTGAGTTGTTGTAGCTGGCTAACTGCCAGGAAGTGCTGGCCTTGTTTATGGCTAACAATGGCCTGATATTTCATTAGTGGGTATAAAAAAGGTGAAAATTGCTCGGTTTTATCAATGCTTGCCTGGGCTTTATCAATATTTGTTTCAAGATATAAATTAGTTAATCTGTTCTGAATTTCAGTCAGCACCAAATTTTTGCCGCTGCCAGCCATCAGGGTTGCAGCCTTAAGATAGGCTGTCTCAGCAGCCAGATAGTCTCCTTTAGCACCTAACAGATCGCCCTGATAAAGTGCAGTCTCTGCGCTTTTATCAGCATCCATCAGGGCCAGCATCTCGGTCGCTTGCTGTAACTCACCTTGTGCCAAGGCCAAGCGCAAGACTAAAGTTTGATGTCGGTGCCTAAGCGTTTCTGCATCAAGCTCAGTCGCCCTATCCTGTAATAGTTTTATCTGTACCGCCGCCTGAGGCAAGCGCCCAGCGCGTAAATAGACATCTGCCAAACTAGCATATATATTGCCCTGGTCGCGACGGTCGCCAAGCTCTATCAATAACTGTAAAGATTTGTTCCAATAGCTCTCCGAAAGCCTAAACCTGCCGGTGGCAACTGCAGCTCTGGCAAGCTTGTTATAGCTTGAAACCATTCCAGAACGATCCTCAGACTCGCGCCTGAATTCCAGTGTCTGCAGCGCCAGTGCCTCCCCTTCACTAAAGCGCCCCATGCTAATAAAAACCCCACTAAGCCTTGCCTTAGAAGTATTCTCATAGCGTAAATCGCCCGCCCTAGCGAAGGCATTAATAGCTGTTCTCGAATACTCAACAGCCTTGTTGTTGTTATTGGTTTTGTTCTCAATCCCGGCATAGTTATTCATTACAGTTCCATAGCTGTAAGGATCGTTCTCAGGGTCAATCAAAGTCAGGGCTTCGTCCAATAACTTTCTGGCACTAGTGTAATCTTTATGTCTCGCGGCAAGAATTGCCAAATTGGTCAGAGTCGTCCTTATAAGGTGTCTTGAACCGCGCTCACGCGCATTTTCCAGTGAAGTCTGAAGTGCAGCTTCGGCAAGTTTGTATTCGCCTTTGCGCCAATGGGTAATACCAATTGCATTGTTAACTCTGCCGGTGAACTTATTCGGATTTTGTAGCAGCGTTGCAAAAATTGCCAGGGCACGATCATAATCACCCTGCTTGCGATGGGCAATGCCTAGCTCGTACCAGGCATTTAAGAAGTTCGGATCCTGTTCAGTGCTAAGCTGGAAGAACTTCATAGCCTTTCGACTATCGCCCTGTAATTGTGCGGACATTCCCCGAATAAAGCTTTCTACAGCAAATTCATCCTTGCTCAAGTCCTGGGTAACTATATTCTCGCTAGTAACTAGTGGCTGAAGCTGAGTCTGTATCCAGCTGGAAGCCTGTGCCATCAGTTGTCGGATAGAAATTGCACTAAAGGAATTACTTGAGGTGATTCCATTTTTGTCTCTGATTTGTATGGTAGAGAAGTAGGTATCGCCATCCTTACCAGTATCTACCAGCAACACCACATCAGTACTCTTATGCTCCAACAGATCAAGCGCCAGGGCACTTTTATCCTCCGCTTCAAGCCACTGCTTGCGTGGTGCTTGGGTAATCAGCGGAGAATTTTTGGCTAGCAGTTCAGCCAAATAAAACATGCCCCCTTCAAACAACCACTCAGTACTTGTATCTGAAAACTTTTGGCTACTAAATGTTGCTGGCACTAAACTTACCCGTAACGGCATAGCCTGGGCCGAGGTGATGACTTGAGGCTCCTCTTGAGCTTTCTTGTCGATACTGTAAAGCCAGAAAAGGATGATGAGCATTACCACAATAAGCTTATAAAAAGAACCCTTGGAAAATAGCTTTGACTTAGTTTTCTTAGGTACGATAACAGGCGCTTGGGAGCTACTTGTGATCGCGGGTAACAGGCGATAACCCTCACCATGTACAGTCTGGATAATAGGTTCATTTTCTTCATGGTCTTCAAGGGTATTTCTAAGCCTAGCTACCAGTTGGTAAATAGTTGTATCGGTAACTATACGACCCTTCCAGACAACCTCTTCCAGAGTTTTCTTTGTAACTATACGATTATCATTTTTAAGCAACAATACCAAAAACATATAGACTTTGTTGGTTATCGGAATTTCTTGACCCTGCTTTATCAATATACGCTGATCAGTCTGTAATTCAAAACCCTGGAATTTGTAATTCATACCGTAGTATATCTCATGACTGCTGTTTTTTGCTCGCACAAGCCTCACAGTCAACCCAGCCTGAGTCGCCGCAAGTGTAATATTCTTTCTTCCAGACTGGCACTCTAATTTTTACCCCATCAATAATATAGCGACAAGCGGCAAAGGCAGCATCGCGGTGAACTGCTGAAACCCCTACCCAAACCGCAAGCTCGCCAATTTTCAGTAGGCCGTGCGATGTACGCATGCAGCGTTGATAATATCGAATTTGGCCAGTGCCTCAACTACTATTCGACCGCCTTCCTGGTTGGCTAAGGCTACAAAGCCACCGGCTGAGTTATTAGTGAGGTTATTGGGGGAGGCTCAATCTGTACTGGCATTGATTAATGTAAACACGGTAAATATTCCACCTTAGTTATAACAGGTCGGTACCTGGGTTTCGTTTTACCGACTGGACCCCAGATAACGCTACTCGCGTTTCCGGGATGCAGCCATTTTCTAGCAATCCTTTCTGATTTGAGCTCTGGGTGTAACTTTACTCTAAATTAAACTGCATCCGCAATAATTGCTTTTAGCGCTTTTACATGGCTACTCAGTGCTTTCCTGCCCTCGGAAGTCAATGCAACCCAGGTTCTAGAGCGCCCAAATTCGGCGCGTTTTTTTAACTGGATATAGCCGGATTCTTCGAGTACCTTAAGGTGTTTAGATACTACCGAGTCACTCACATCAAGATGTTCTCTAATCAACTTAAATTCTAATTCCGCTGATGTTGCTAAAATGGCGCAGATCTGTAGTCGATTTGGGGCGTGGATGGTGGCATTAAGAGTTGTCATTATTTTTCTCTTCAACATATTCGCCAGTGGGGTACTTCTTCATTAACGCGAATAAAATAATGCCTGCGAGTAACGCTGCAAGGTGTGGCGCATATTCAAACCCTATTAAGCGAAGCTCTCTGCCCCCAATAATTAAAATAATAAAGACTAACCCACTCATAAGGGTTAGCCGCATGGAAGCAGAGGACTTTGGAATAATGCTTGGTTTAACCCCCAAAATTCGGGAGGTGTAATAAGACAATCCCACTGATATTGCAAACCCCAAACCGCCTAACCACATGGCGAGCGCCCAAAGGTTTTCATGCTCAGTCATGCCGTAACCAAAAATAATTGCCGCGTAGCTAATGCTTGCTAATAGCGTTAGCAAGATCGGTGGGCGCTGAGTTTCAATAAGCCTATGTTTATTCGTGACTATAGAATCTAAGGCCTCACTAGCTTCCTTTCTTGACACTGTGTTTTGTTCGTTTGTCATATTAATCTCCTATTAACTTTAATTTGAAAATTGATATTAACACAGACTTTCCAATGTGGAAAGCTTTGACTTTCCATATTGGAAAGTTTTATTTTTCCACATCGGAAAGTCAATTAGTGAACCACTCAAATAAACGCAGTTAAAAGTCTAGTTTTAGGATTACTGGCGATGACCAGTAACTGTTACGGGGCGTTCTCCACAGCTGTTTTTGGCGCCATCACTGGTACCCTTAAATCCCAGCCATCCACCCAATTGATTTGATCAAGTTGCATTCCAAACTCTTCAATCAGCCCTTCTTCTATCCCCGGCATATGTGCTGCACCATAAAAAATGGCAAGTTTTTTGTGACCTTTTTTAATTTCTTGGCGTAAAACCTGCAATGCTTTTAAGTTTCTGGTGGTGATAATGGTTGAGCCATTTTCTCCCTCTAGGGCATCTATGGTCGGGCGCATTTGAATAAATTGCTGCGCGACTATGACTTTTAAATCTCGTTCTCTTGTTGGTGAAAATAAAGCTAATAATAACTGAGCATCAGTCGCTGCACTTTTATTAGCCGCTTGCTGCTGCATACCAACCAGCCATAGCTTCAAAAACATAGATAAGAAGGATTCACCCTTTTCAGCCATACTCCGCTTAAAATCAGTCGGTGAAATATCGGCATGTACAAAATTACTTGCTGAATAATCAACTTCGTCTAACTGGAATGTCAAGCCTAGAACGTTTTGCATGCCCCTCTGCAAAGATGTCATCAGGCTTATATTTTTACCTCCTGTATTTTTATCGCCTTTACTTTTATCTCCTACATTTCCACCGACTCTAGTCCCTTCTGGCGCAACCAGCTCGTATAAAACCACATCATAGGTCTTAAAGAGTTCATTCAAGTTTTCATAATAAGATTTATCGGCAATATGCACGGCGCTGATTAAATCTACAGATACATTATTGGCAGCGTCGTGATTTTTAATATACCTGGCATTTGCCAATTGCAAGGCACTAGCCACACCATTGCTACCTTTGTGGATGCGCAAAAACTCGGTTTTCTGCTCAGGCGTGACCAATACAGCTTCTGGGTTTTGGGTCTCTTGCGCTGAAATTTGCAAAGACAACAAACTTAAAAATAATACTAGAGTATATTTCATATATATATTAAACACTGTGGCATCTGTTATCTATGCGGACAATTTCAAAGAATTCAAGACACAATAGCAGTTAATTCCAAGCATTTCCCTTATTTTTATCTAGGCCCCAATCCGCTGGCTGCTGCCAGATTCGTGGGCATGGTCGCTCTTGCGCATCCATGCGCCCGCGACATACCGTACATCCTGTACATAAATGCCCACCTTAGGATTGGGGATTTGATAATATAGGCGGATACTTGAATTAAACCCCAAACAGGCACCTAATTTATGTCGGATATCAGTGTAAGTTTTCCCGGCCACGAACAAATTCCTTTACGCGAATACGCCGAAAAAGCGTATCTCGATTACTCCATGTATGTGGTACTCGACCGGGCATTGCCTTTTGTTGGCGATGGCCTTAAACCGGTACAACGGCGGATTGTATTTGCAATGTCGGAATTGGGCCTATCGGCGCAGTCTAAACACAAAAAATCGGCGCGTACCATTGGCGATGTGATTGGTAAATATCATCCACACGGTGATTCAGCTTCTTATGAAGCCATGGTGTTGATGGCACAGCCGTTTTCCTATCGTTACCCGCTGGTTGATGGTCAGGGGAATTTTGGTTCACCTGATGACCCCAAATCATTTGCCGCAATGCGCTATACCGAATCGCGCTTAACAGCCTATTCAAAATCTTTATTGCAGGAATTGGCTCAGGGTACGGTTGACTGGCAGCCAAATTTTGATGGCACTTTAAAAGAACCCACCATGCTGCCTGCACGCCTGCCGAATGTATTACTAAATGGCACTATGGGAATTGCAGTGGGTATGTCCACCGATATTCCACCGCATAACTTGAATGAAGTAGTCAGTGCCTGTATTCGCCTGCTGGAAAACTCCCGCACTACAGTAGATGAACTGTGTGAACATATTCCCGGCCCCGACTACCCCACAGAAGCTGAAATTATTACCCCGAATGAAGATATACGAAAAATATACGCCACGGGTAACGGCGGCCTACGCATGCGCGCGATTTATGAAAAGGAAAATGGTGATGTTATCGTCACTGCCCTGCCGCATCAGGTATCAGGTGCTAAAATTCTAGAGCAAATCGCGGCGCAAATGCGGGCTAAAAAACTACCTATGGTTGAAGACCTGCGGGATGAATCTGATCACGAAAACCCAACCCGGTTGGTCATTGTTCCCCGCTCAAACCGCGTGAATATTGAGCAATTAATGAATCACCTGTTCGCGACCACCGATATGGAGCGCACTTACAGGGTTAATCTCAATGTTATTGGCATTAACGGCAAGCCCGGGGTTCGCAATCTTAAACAAATTCTCAGCGAGTGGCTACAGTTCCGCTTGCAAACCGTTACTCGGCGGCTGGAATTCCGCCTAGATCAGGTGGTTGATCGCTTACACATACTCGAAGGCTTGCTGGTTGCCTATCTGAACATTGATGAAGTCATTCACATTATTCGTACAGAAGATGAGCCCAAGCAGGTAATGATGCAGCGCTTTGAGCTTACTGGCACACAGGCTGATGCTATCCTTGATTTGAAGTTGCGTTATCTGGCTAAATTGGAAGAATTCAAACTTCAGGGTGAGCGCGATGCGCTCGATGAAGAACGCCAAAAACTCGAACTGGTTTTGGGTTCCAAACAACGAATGAAAACCCTGATTAAGAAAGAATTGTTGGCCGATGCCGAACGCTATGGCGATGCCCGGCGTTCGCCGATTGTTGCCCGCGATAATGCCCAGCCATTGAATGAAGCCGATTTGCTGACCTCAGAACCAGTAACCATAATTTTGTCACAATCTGGCTGGGTGCGGGCAGCCAAGGGTCATGAAATTGATCCCGAAAGCCTCAACTATCGCTCCGGCGATGAATTCCAGCACGCCGCCCGTGGGCGCAGTAATCAATTGGCGGTTTTCCTCGATAGTAGCGGGCGGGCTTATTCCTTGTCCGCACATAACCTACCCTCGGCAAGATCATTAGGTGAACCATTAACCAAACCGTTTTCGCCACCGGAAGGCAGTCGCTTCCTGTCTGTTATTGCTGCCGACCCCAGTGATAAAATTGTGCTCGCAAGCAACTATGGTTATGGTTTTGTAACCGCTACCGAGAACTTGTATGGCAAAGTAAAAGCTGGCAAGCGGGTACTCACCCTACCGCCCGGATCAATCCCCTTGAGCCCTGCGTTGGTGAGCGATTATGAGACCGATTTAATCGCTTGTGTAACCAGTGGTGGTCACCTGTTGGTTTATCCCTTATCTGAATTACCGGAACTGGCCAAAGGCAAGGGTAATAAATTGATTAATATTCCACCCAAAATTGTTAAAGCAGGCGAAGAATGGGTTGTAGGAATCGCGGTACTGCCTGTAGGTGGTGAAATTCTGGTATGGGCGGGAGCTCGCTACTTGCGCATGAGTGCTAAAGATCTTGAACACTATACTGCAGAACGGGCTAAACGCGGGCGTAAATTACCGCGTGGTTTCCAGCGGGTAACGGCTATTGAATTGGCTGAATAAGCCGTAGGGTGGGCATTTATGCCCACTCTACAATACAATTAGCGGTAGATTAAACTCACCATCCGCCCTGTAACACCATCTCGGCGATAGGAATAAAACTGTTTATCGGCGTAGGTACACCAGTGGCCGCCGTAAAATTTATTGAGGCCCAAGCGTTGCAAACGAAGTTTTGCCAAGTGGATTAAATCGGCCTGCCAATGGCCTTTGCGGGTGGCAGTAAAGGCGGAGTTATCGCTAGGATTTACATCGACGAAAGCCGAGTACAACTGTTCCCCGACCTCGTAATTCTTGGCTGAAATTGCAGGCCCGAACCAGCTGAGTAATTCTTCAGCAGCTACCCCCATTGCAGCAATTGTATTTTCCAATACTCCCGCTGCCAGCGAGCGCCAGCCGCAGTGAATAGCGGCGAAATGAGAACCGTTGGCCGTACACAGCAAAACCGGTAGGCAGTCTGCCGTTAGTACTGCACATACTGTATCCGCCTGATTGCTCCAACTGGCATCGGCTTGGGGTATTTTCGGGGAATGTGAAGCGTTCACGACTTCTGGACCGTGTACCTGATCTAACCAATAGGGTTCTGCCGGTAGCGATGCCGACAGCAAACTACGATTCTGCATAACATTTTCTGGAATATCCCCGCTGTTAGTTCCTAGATTGAAACTATCCCAGGGTGTTTTGGAAACACCCCCGAAACGGGTTGTGGTGAATGCCTGAATACCCTTTGCAACCGGCCAGTCCGGGATAATCCGCTGCATTTATTTATCTGGCAGCAGTTTAAGCAAGCTGACAAGATCCTCCGGTAATGGGGCTTCAAAAGAGACTTCCTCGCCACTTTCTGGGTGTTCAAAACTCAGTCTGCGGGCATGTAATGCTTGGCGTGAAAACTGTTGTACTGCGGTGCGGGTTTCCTCGGTTAGACCTGCTGGAATACGCCGCCGACCACCATAAATTGTGTCACCTACCAAGGGATGCTGGACATAGGCCATATGCACGCGAATTTGGTGCGTGCGGCCGGTTTCCAGCTTCACATCTAATAGAGTGAAGCCTTGATAACGCCGGTTAATCCGGTAATGAGTCATCGCTTCTTTGCCGGTTTCGACCACAGCCATGCGCTTGCGGTCTTTCGCATGCCTGCCGATGGGCTGATCGACACTGCCGCCAGCCACCATTTCGCCAACTGCCAAAGCCAGGTACTCACGACTAACAATACGCGCCTGCAAGGCATCAACCAATTTTTTATGCGCTTGTAAGCTACGCGCCACCATCATAATGCCGGAGGTATCTTTATCTAGGCGATGCACTATGCCACCTCGCGGAATACCCGCAAGTTCCGGGTCATAATGTAATAGTGCATTTTGCAGTGTACCACTCCAGTTCCCAGCGCCCGGATGCACCACCAACCCGACCGGCTTATTGATAATAATCACGGCCTCATCGGCATAAATAATATCCAGTTCTATGGCTTCGGCGTGAACTTCACTCACCGGCTCTGCAATAGCAGTCAAGGTAAAGGTCTCACCGCCCAGAAGTTTGCCACTGGGTTTTACCTGCTTGTTGTTGACTAACAAATTTCCGCTTTTCAACCAAGTTTGCAGACGCGCGCGCGAATACTCAGGGAAAAGTTCCACCGCAACTTGGTCAATACGCCGGCCACGGGCTTCAAGCGGAGCCTTACACTTTGTTACTTCAGGAGTTACTTCATCGGTCATTGGCAAATAATTTCCCAGGGTTCATTATATTATCCGGATCAAAAATACTTTTGATTGCGCGCATCATCTGAATTTCTGTGTCACTACGGGAGTACTTCAAAGCCGCCTGTTTTAACAGCCCAATGCCGTGTTCTGCTGAAACACTGCCAGCATATTTTTCCACCAGTTCATAGACTTCAATGCTAACCAATTTACAGGCCGGTTCAAAATCATCGATGTCCATTACCTCTGGTTTAAGTACATTCATATGCAAGTTACCATCACCGATATGGCCGAACCAGATGACTTCAAAATCCGGGTATTTTTCAGTGACTAGCAAATCGAGCTCGCGCATAAATTCAGGCACTAAGGCTACGCGCACAGAAATATCATTTTTATAGGGTGTATAGGCGCTTATGCTTTCGGATATGCCCTCACGGTATTGCCATAACTCTTCCATTTGCGCGCCAGACTGGCTTATTACCCCATCCAGTAGCCAGCCGGCTTCAAAGCCCTGTTCAAATACTGCCATCGAGGCCTCATCATCGCTGTCGAATTCACACAATACATAATAAGGCGCTGGAGTTTCTAGTGGTGGCTTTAACTGACGGTGCTTACAGACCTTAGTCAGTGCTTTATCGCTGAAAAACTCAAATGCAGAAAGTTGAAGCCGACTCTTAGAATAGGTAAACAACTGCATCAGTGCATCCATTGATTCACAGGCCAATAACATGACCGTTTGTTCAGCTGGCGGCTGGCATAAGCGCATAGTGGCGGCTAGGATAAAACCCAAAGTGCCCTCACTGCCCACAAACAAATGGCGTAAATCATAACCACTGGCATTTTTAATCAGGCCACGGTTTAGCTCCAGCACTTCCCCGCTGCCAGTCACTACGGTTAAACCCTCTACCCAGTTCCGGGTCAGGCCATAGCGCAACACCCGTATTCCTCCAGCATTGGTGGCAATGTTACCGCCGATTTGGGAGCTACCTTCTGCCGCAAAAGAAACCGGGTAAAAAAGCCCCTGTTCTATCGCAAAAGTCTGTAATTGGGCAGTTATCACGCCCGCTTCTACCTCTACCGTGTTTTCTAAAGGGTTAAATTCAGAAATCCGGCGCATTTTCTCAAATGACACCACCAGTTCGCCATTGCTAGCTACCGCCCCACCTGAAAGCCCGGTTCGACCGCCTGAGGGTACCAATGGCAGGCTTAATTTTCTGGCCAGTTTCACTAGTGCCTGAACATCTTCGATACTGCGGGGAAAAACTATCGCCAACGGATCGGGTTGCCGAAAACGGGTCCAGTCCTGCGCATAAATATGCCGTTTACTGGCATCGGCATGGATTTCCAAGTCGGGTAATTCTGCCTGTAATTGTTCAAGCTGATTCATTTTGCTTGCGAATTTCCTGCTTTACTAACATGGTTCATAATTAATTACCCAGAAACTGTCCCTAAAAGACACCTAAATGACATAAAAGTAACAAACTGGGCTTGCGCAATATCATTAATGGCGTGAAAATGATAACTTGTTTTCAAGATGTGTATCCTATCATGACAAGCCCAGAAAATAGCGCCACCCGGAAAATTCATTCACTGAATAAATCACGGATATCCATCCTCCTACTCGAAGGCTTGCACCCTATCGCCAGGAAAACGCTTGAGTCCCGTGGATATAGCAATATCACTGAATATACTCATTCACTCACGGGTGATGATCTCGCCGATGCCCTCAAAGGTGTGCATTTTATCGGCATTCGCTCGCGCACCCAGCTTACGGCGAAGGTCATTCAGGCCGCCGACAAACTGGCAGCCATTGGGTGTTTCTGTATCGGCATCAATCAGGTAGATTTGGATGCCGCAGAACTCGCCGGTATTCCGGTCTTTAATGCACCTTTTTCCAATACCCGGAGTGTTGCCGAACTGGCCATTGGCGAAATGATAATGATGATGCGTGGTATTCCACAACGAAATGCCGCCGCACACCGTGGGGAATGGTTAAAATCTGCTACCGGATCCACTGAAATACGCGCGAAAACTCTGGGCATTATTGGTTACGGTCATATCGGTTCGCAGCTTGGAGTTTTGGCTGAAGGCCTTGGCATGCAAGTTATTTATTATGATATCGCGGACAAACTGCCAATGGGCAATGCCAATCCTGTGGACAACCTAGACCAGTTGCTAGCTGAGAGTGATGTCGTTACCCTGCATGTACCACAAACCGATGCCACCCATGAAATGTTCGGTGCAGATGAGCTCGATAAAATGCGCAAGGGTAGCTTTTTAATTAATCTGGCTCGCGGAACTGTGGTGCAAATTGATGCACTACATTCCGCGATTGAATCAGGCCAATTGGCCGGGGCATCCATTGATGTATTCCCGGTAGAACCTAAATCGAACGCAGAACAGTTCATCTCCCCGTTATGTGGTCTGGATAATGTCATTCTGACTCCGCATATTGGTGGCAGCACCTTGGAAGCCCAGCAGAATATCGCCCGTGAAGTTACCGGAAAACTAGTGAAATACAGCGATAACGGTACCAGCCTATCCGCGGTTAATTTCCCCGAAGTCTCCATGCCCGATCAAGCCGGTAACCACCGTATATTGCATATTCATCAAAATGAACCGGGTGTGTTACAACAAATTAATCAGGTTTTCTCTAATAACAATGTCAATATTTCCGCCCAGTACCTGCAAACCAATGAAAACATTGGCTATGTGGTAATGGATATAGAGTCTGCCGATTTTAGTGATTTACTGGCTGATCTTAAGGCTATTCCAAGTACAATCCGTTGTCGGATGTTGTATTAATAAAGCAATAGTGTATCGGACAAAATAGCCAAACAACTGGTATAATCCGCGCCTTTCTCAGCTATTGAAAGTAAGCTAACCCTATGTTTCGTCTCGGATTCAAAAAATACCGCATCAGCGCGCAGAACGATATTCTCTCTGGGCTTACTGTATCACTCGCACTGGTACCCGAAGCGCTGGCATTTGCCTTTGTTGCCGGAGTACAACCGTTGGTTGGTTTATATGCGGCTTTTATGGTGGGCTTACTGGCAGCCATTTTTGGTGGTCGACCGGGAATGATTTCCGGTGCAACCGGTGCTATGGCTGTGGTGATGGTATCGCTAGTTGCCCTGCATGGGGTTGAGTATCTCTTTGCAGCCGTAGTGTTAACCGGTTTGTTTCAAGTCACTGCTGGGGTGCTACGGCTAGGTAAATTTATTCGCATTGTGCCCTACCCGGTTATGCTGGGCTTTGTAAATGGCCTGGCGATCGTCATATTTCTTGCCCAGTTACAACATTTTCAGTTCGATAACGATGGCGTTAGTCAGTGGATGACAGGAACGCCACTGTTGTTGTTTTCCGGCTTGGTGATTCTAACCATGGTGATTATTCACTATTTACCTAAGTTTACCCGGGTTGTTCCCTCCTCACTGGCGGCTATTGTGGTGGTCTCCCTGCTGGTAGTTGGTCTGAACCTGGACACTAAAACGGTTGGTGATCTGGCATCCATTAAGGGCGGTTTTCCGCAATTCCATATTCCGGCTGTGGCATTCAACCTGGATACTCTGAAAATTATTTTCCCCTATGCCATCATCCTCGCTGCTATCGGCCTGATCGAGTCCCTGCTGACACTAACTCTGATTGATGAAGTTACCGATACTGTCGGTAGCAGTAATCGTGAGTGCATTGGTCAAGGTATTGCCAATACGGCAACGGGTTTATTCGGCGGCATGGGCGGCTGCGCGATGATCGGCCAGAGCATGATTAATATTAATTCCGGTGGTCGCACCCGGCTTTCCGGTATTTCTGCAGCATTGTTTTTACTCGCCTTTATTCTGTTTGCCTCAGGCTTGATTGAGCGCATCCCGATGGTAGCCCTAGTGGGTGTTATGTTTATGGTGGTATTAGGCACCTTCGAGTGGTCCAGTTTTCGTATCTTTAACAAAATTCCACGCGCCGATGCCTTTGTACTGGTGCTGGTATCAGCAGTTACGGTCGCTACTGATCTGGCGATTGCAGTTATCGTTGGGGTTATCGTATCAGCGCTGGCATTTGCCTGGCAACACGCCAAACATATTCATGTTAAAACCTACATTAATGAATATGGTTCTAAAGTTTACGAGCTCAACGGGCCGTTGTTTTTTGGTTCGGTAAAAAATTTCCGCGAGCTGTTCTCACCTGCCGATGACCCCAAAGATGTGATTATTGAGTTCCAAAACTCCAGAGTGACCGACCATTCTGCTATTGAAGCCATAGACTCACTGGCTGTGCGTTATATCAAGCGCGGCAAAAAGCTTCACCTACGCCACCTGTCACCTGACTGCATACAGTTATTAGATAAAGCCGGCGATCTGATTGAAGTCAACCGCTTGGAAGACCCGCAATACCATGTGGCAAATGACAAATTGGGCTGAAAACCGTTTCAAGCACGGTGCAAATACAGAACATTTTCTATCTATTGAAAGCTAAATATTTTAAAATGCAAATTGAAGTCATCGTGTTATTAACCTAGCTTTAAAATACCCAAGATGTTATACTCGGGAGCATGCTTAGAACAGATGCCAGAAAGCGCAGCACCGAGGTGCAACAACACAATCGGGAACAGACCATTCGGTTGTTCGCCGATGG
>JAKITK010000078.1 GCA_021648125.1 Lysobacterales bacterium | reverse complement strand
CAATAACGCTGGCGATTGGTCAGTGCGGGAATTATTTTTTGCATTGCTTATTGCTCCTAGTTCATCAGAAGCATAGCGTGACTGGAAGTCGTTCAGAAAAACAGGGTGGGGTTTACTTTACGCTTACCTTTCAGTAACGGTACTCTGCCAAGAGGTGATATTATTTTGAACCAATCAGGTGTGTTTAATACGTCAATATAAGTGCGTTTATGAGAAATATTTTTTTCCTCAAGAATAATAATTGACCGCTGCCCATAAGGGCAAAGGTTGAAACTTACTAATTCTAAATCATACTCTGTCATAGTTTATTCCTGTTTGCCAAACGATCACCCCATTTACGGCAGAAACCACAAAACCTGGGGATACGAAAATAACAGTCAAAGCCCGTAAAACCTAATTCAAACACGCTGTAGCAAATCCTCTTTGTCTGGGTGAAGTTTTTTCTCAGTAATTTTTTTATGCCCGGTGAGGTTTTAATTCAACCCGCGTTGTTTTTAGTGCGTAGGAACCATCGCCTAGAAAAACTTGCACGATTGCGGTAACGGTAAGAAACAGTGGGTATTCCCAACCACCACCCTCATTGCTAAATAACCAACCACTACCCCAGTGCGCCCAAGTTGCACCCAGCAGAACGGGAATCACCAAGGCGGCAAACCAGCGAGTTTTAAAGCCCAGGATGAGAGCAACCCCTGCGACAGCCTCAATTGCAACGACGGCGTAGGCCAATAAAGCAGGTAAGCCAATAGAATCAAAAAACGCCGCTGTACCTGGCAAGGTAAATACCACCATTTTGAGATATAAGCTATGTGCAATCAACACAATGCCGAGCGCTACCCTTAATATTAATGCGCCTACTTCGGGTTTCAAATAATTATTCATCGCTTATCTCCTGAAAATTTATGTTTGGATGTAGAGCTGCCATTATCTACCTTGCATAAATACAAGTAAATTGACATAACCTGCAAAATCAATTTGCAAGATTGCAACTTAACGAGGGTGTCGTAAGAGAATAGAAAGAATAGGGGACTACCGTGAATGGCACTAAGACAAGGGGCTTTATCACCTGATCTATCAAGGGCTTAACCCTTATTTAAAGCCACATTAGAAGGTGTTGATTCAATGCAAGAATGGTTTAACTTAGTGCCATTCGGGACTGACCTGGTCTAATAGATTGTACAACCCAGTTAAGGGATAATTAAATTAACTGGGAGAAATAAAATGAGCAAAAGAAAGAAATATTCCAAGGAGTTCAAGCTGGATGCTGTCAGCTTGGTTATAGATCAGAATTATAGCCGTGCAGAAGCAGCCAGGAATCTGGGGCTTAACAGTAATATGCTTGGTCGATGGGTTGCCGAGCAGCGCGAGGCAGGTGACCAATCATTTAGGGGAAACGGTAAGCTAAGCCCGGAACAAGAAGAAACTAGGCACCTGAAATTGCAGGTAAAACAACTGCGGATGGAGAGAGAAATCTTAAAAAAAGCAACGGTCTTCTTTGCCAAAAAAACGAAATGAAATATTCGTTTGTTACCCAATATAAGAAGACCTGGCCAATCGACCTGATGTGTCGAGTACTGGGTGTCAGCCGGCAGGGTTATTACCACTATCGGCGCAATACCGAAGCCAGGCTAACAGCCCTGAGCATTTGGAAATGCTGGAGTGGGTGAAGAATATAGCCATAGCCAGCCAGTATAGCTATGGGCGGCGGCGGATGAAAAAAGCGATGAACGCTTTGAGTTTTCCGATCAGTAGAACACAGACCGTAAAACTGATGAAGGAAGCCGGTGTTGCCCCGATGAACCGGGAAAGTGGTGCGTACAAAGGCAAGCGCCGAATACGCGGAGGACGAGCCAGAATCCGTACGGTATTGTTTATGGCTATGCTCTCAACAATACAATCTAACCCACGCTTTAAACACGACTATCAACGACTGGTTGCTAGAGGGAAACTCAAAAAAGTTGCCCTGGTGGCCTGCATGAGAAAAATGATTACTATCTTGAACACAATGGTCAAAAACGAAACTGTTTGGGTCGAAAATATGGTTTAAATTAGTTGACTTTTACCTACAGTCACTTGTTAGAATGCTTTAAGATTGCCAGTGCATTTTAAGTTTACGATGATTCATTGTGCAATCGCGTAAATACAAATTAATTAATGTTTGGTATGGAATACCTGATTCTTCTGATAAAGATTTAAAGTAATCCACAGAGTCACGATCTAGGCGCATAGTAACCGGTTGTTTAAGGTATTTGATATAAGGGTTTTTTTTACCCTTCATTTTAGAAAAGTCATAATGATCTTTCATTTTCTCTCACTCCAATAGACCTGTTGCTCGTCTTTATCGGCTTTTCTTGCAGAGATAATCCGTACTTTTGTTTCTTCTTCTCTAAAGCAGTGACAGACAACCAAAGTTTCAGATTTAAAGCTTGTACCAAGCAAAAGAAAACGGTCTTCATCTTCGGAATGCTCAGGGTCATAAAACTGGATAGCGTATTCATCAAGGAATACTGTTTGAGCTTCTTCGAAGGTAACACCATGTTTTTTGTTATTGGATTTACCCTTCTTTTTATCCCATTCGAACACCATCTTTTTCATATGTACATTGTACATATGATTGGCAGGATGTCAATATTTGATTCTTCAACTCCAACATCAAGCACACTCGAAAAATGCGAGCGAGTAGAGAGTAATTTTTTCGAATGCTGCTGATGGTTAGAATTCAGGGGTGTTCATTTCCGCCTTGATATTAGAAATATTGATTAGAGTCAAACTTTGACAAGCTTTAACAATAAAGTTTAAATGTGGGGGTAATATTCACTAAAGCTCGCGTGATTCTTAAATCGCGGGGTTACTCAGGGGTACAACCATGACGGTTCGCCAATATTTTTTCTTGTTGCTTATTATTGTTCCACTGCTGACGATTAGCCTGAGTTTAATCTGGCCGCCTATTCACTGGTTGTTTGTTTTAATAATACCGATATCTTTGTTGGGACTGTTAGATGTATTCCAGAAGAAACACTCGATCCGCTGGATTTATCCGGTTATTGGTCGATTTCGCTATATGTTTGAGTTTGTCCGCCCGGAAATCCAACAGTATTTTGTTGAGTCCGATATCGATGGCAGACCCGTCAGCAGAGAGTTTCGCTCCTTAATTTATCAACGCGCAAAGGGTGACCGAGATACTCGACCTTTCGGAACCATTTTCGATGTTAATCGTGATGGTTATGAATGGATTAATCACTCGCTGGCACCAAAAGCAGTCAGCAATCATAATCCGAGAGTTACATTCGGCGGCCCGGATTGTAGCCGCCCTTATTCGGCATCGCCGCTGAATATTTCGGCTATGAGCTTTGGTTCCCTGAGTAAAAATGCCATTATGGCTTTGAACAAAGGCGCAAAGGCAGGCGGCTTTGCCCACAATACCGGAGAGGGTGGGTTAAGCCCTTACCACCTCAAATACGGTGGCGATATTATCTGGCAAATTGGTACAGGTTATTTCGGCTGTCGGGATGCAGATGGAAACTTCGATGAGGACATATTTCAACGCTATGCCTGTAAAGATGAAGTGAAAATGATCGAAATCAAGTTATCTCAAGGTGCCAAGCCGGGCCATGGTGGTATTTTACCGGCGGTTAAACTAACCCAGGAAATTGCTGAAATTAGGCATGTCCCGATGGGGCATGATGTGATTTCTCCCGCCGCACATACGGCATTTTCCAGCCCCCAAGGTCTGCTCGATTTCGTTGCCCGTCTGCGGCATTTATCGGGTGGCAAGCCGGTGGGTTTTAAGCTTTGTATAGGTCAGCCAAAGGAGTTTTTAGGGATTTGTAAGGCAATGATCGAGAGCGGTATTACCCCGGATTTTATTACCGTAGACGGCGGTGAAGGCGGTACGGGTGCTGCGCCAACGGAGATGACGAATTCTGTAGGCACGCCATTACGGGATGCTTTGATTTTTGTAAACAGGGCCTTGCTTGGTATTGGTCTTAGAGACAAGATTCGTATTATTGCATCTGGCAAGATTTTTTCGGCATTTCATTTACTGCGGATTATCGCATTGGGCGCTGATAGCGTGAATTCCGCCCGTGGGATGATGTTTGCGCTTGGCTGCGTTCAGTCGCGCGCCTGTAATACTGATAATTGCCCAACTGGAGTGGCAACCCAGAACCCGGCTAGGTACAAGGCGCTGGATGTTGAGGATAAAGCCCGCAGGGTTGCTAACTTTCAATCCGAGACCATTCATAATCTGGTGGAATTACTGGCTGGCGCCGGGCTTGATAATTTACAGCAATTAAGGCCCGAGCATATCAATCGTAGAGTAAAGGGAACTGAGGTTAAAACTTATAAACAACTATATCCGCATATATCAGATAGCTGTTTGTTAGAGACTGATTCTATCCCGGAAAATTGGCGAGAGGTCTGGAAATTAGCGCGTCCGGATCAGTGGTAATACGCGCGAACCAATGCTTGATATTTTACTGCCTGTAACGGCAGAAGAATTTTTCCAGCGACTCCATCGCCTGTTCTAATTCATCTAAATGCGGCAGGAATACCATCCGAAAATGATCGCTATTGGGCCAGTTAAAGGCGGAACCGTGGACGATAAGAATTTGTTCCTGCTTTAGCAGGTCAAGAACCATTTTTTCATCATCTTTGATATTGAATATTAGTGGGTCCATCCTGGGAAACAGATACATTGCGCCTTCCGGTTTCACACAGCTGATACCGGGGATAGCGGTAAGCCGGTCATAGGCCGCATTGCGTTGTTCATATAAACGCCCACCGGGAATAATCAATTCATTAATGCTTTGGTAACCACCGAGGGCTGTCTGAATAGCATGTTGCCCCGGCACATTCGAGCACAGGCGCATGGATGCAAGTAGCTCGATTCCTTCTATATAGTCTTGAGCAGGTTTTTTATTGCCACTAATTACCATCCATCCAGCACGAAATCCTGCTACTCGGTAGGCTTTTGATAAGCCGTTAAATGTGACACAAAGAATGTCATCGGCCAGTGATGCAGTGGAATAATGCAGTGCATCATCGTACAGAATTTTATCGTATATCTCATCTGAATAGACAATCAGGTCATGCTTGCGGGCGAGTTCTACAATGCTTTCGAGTATTTCTTTGGGATAAACAGCGCCAGTTGGATTGTTTGGGTTAATTAAAACTATACCGCGGGTTTTATCCGTAATTTTGGCCGCAATATCTTCAATGTCGGGATACCAGGAGGAGGCTTCATCGCACAAATAATGGACCGATTTTCCTCCGGATAAACTCACAGCTGCTGTCCACAAAGGGTAGTCCGGTGCCGGGATTAACATTTCATCGCCATCATTGAGCAAGGCCTGCATTGCCATTACAATCAGCTCGCTAACGCCATTGCCCAGATAAATATCATTGACTTCAACATCAGCAATATGTTTTTCCTGGCAATAGTGCATTACCGCTTTGCGCGCAGAAAAAAGGCCTCGTGAATCACTGTATCCCTGAGACACAGGGACATTATGAATCATGTCCTGGACAATCTCTTGCGGAGCTTCAAAGCCAAACGGTGCCGGATTGCCGAGGTTCAGCTTGAGGATATGATGACCTTCTTCTTCGAGGCGGCGCGCCTCCCGATGCACGGGGCCGCGGATGTCATAACATACGGCATCAAGTTTTTGAGACTTTTTAATATTGGTCATGGTTCTGTATTCGTCAGCTCTTCTGGGTAATAAATTAACCGATGCTGAGTATATCCCACTTAACTTCCAACGGGCAGTCCGGCGGTGATAATCAACTGTGCCCTATTATTGGGCAGCAAGTTCATATTATTGCGCCTGAATCAATCCAGGCACAATCAACAATCCTTAAACAACGGTTCATAGTGGTAGAAACCTCCACTGGCATGCAAGTTGCATTTTATAACCTGAAAGCAACCGTTACGGGTTAATACATCAGCCCGGACATATTAAATTTCTTCAGGAGTATGTATGCAATATAAAGTATTAGTCGTAGCCATAATGTTTAGCCTGGTAGCTACTGCTGCCAATGCGGATTTATCCGGCACGATAACAATTACCAGTGATTATGATTACCGTGGGTTTACCCAGTCCGCTGAGAGTTTCGCGCTTCAGGGGAGTGTTGACTATACCCATGAAAATGGGTTTTATGCCTCAGTCTGGGGGTCATCTCTGGACTTTGGTCGGGGCAGCGATGCTGATCTTGAAGTCGATCTGGTTGTTGGTTTCAGTAAAGATATCGGTGATTCCGGTATCAACTGGGATATCGGTTTTATTGAATACCTTTACCCCGGAGTGAGTGGCGCCAATTTTGGTGAACTATACGGCGGCTTTGGTGTTGGTGGTTTTAGTGTGAAACTATCCTATTCCAACGATTTTGCCGGGCTTGGTAATAGCGCATGGTACCTGGATGGTGGTTACAGCCACGAGTGGGACAATGGTTGGAGTGCACTGGTATATGGCGGTTATAGCTATGGTGAAGCCTTTTCTTTTAGAGATGGTCTGGCATTTGGAAATACAGACTATTTTAACTATGGTGCAGGGCTAGGCTATAACTTTAAACAGCTTTATGTAGAAGCAAAAATTGTAGGTACAAACCTTAGTGGCAGCTACGAAATTGATAACGGCGTATTCGCAAATGACCTCAGGGTTGCATTTTCGGCTACATTATCGATTCCATAGCAACCTAGGCACGCGTTTGTTGTTATTCGTAGTTGAGTTTTTTGGTTGGGTTTTTTGGGAAAAACTCCGCTTTGTAACAGTATTTCCGTAGAATGGTTCTATGGAAATACCAACTGACGACCTCACACCTTATTACCGTCTGGATCCGGACACGATTCTGCATGCAGTGGAATCCCTTGATTTGCTCTGTGATGGGCGTTTGCTGGCGTTAAATAGTTATGAGAACCGGGTTTATCAGGTCGGGTTGGAAGATGAAGATCCGGTAATAGCTAAATTTTACCGTCCGGGACGCTGGTCAGATCAGCAAATACTGGAAGAACACAGCTTTGCGCTTGAGCTGGCCGGGGCGGAAATACCGCTGATTCCACCGCTGGAAATAAACTCAAAAACCCTGCACGAATTTGATGGTTTTCGATTTGCCCTGTTTGCTCGGCGTGGTGGCCATGCCCCCGAGTTGGACCAAAAAGAAACCCGGATCTGGCTGGGGCGCTTACTTGGGCGAATTCATGCCGTGGGCGCTGCCAGTAATTTCCAAACCCGGCCAGTTCTAAATATCGACAGTTTTGGAAGGAAAGCCATCAATACGCTAAAAAATGGCGAATGGTTGCCAGCTCATTTGGAGACAGCGTTTTCCAGCCTGGCTGCTGATTTGCTGATATCTATAGAGGCATGTTTCGAGCGTACCGGTAATTTCACTAACATTCGTTTGCATGGGGATTGCCATCCGGGGAATATATTATGGCGGGACGGGCCTTTCTTCGTCGACCTGGATGATTGCAGGTCAGGACCGGCAGTTCAGGATCTATGGATGTTATTATCGGGTGAGGCGCACGAAATGGCGGCGCAGATGAAAGATGTTCTGGATGGCTATCGACAGTTTCATCATTTTAATTTGCAGGAACTCCAGCTGATTGAAGCATTGCGAACACTGCGCATGTTGCATCATGCGGCCTGGCTGGCAAAACGCTGGCAGGATCCGGCTTTCCCCATCGCGTTTCCATGGTTTGGTGAACCGCGCTATTGGGAAGACCTGATTTTGAGTTTGCGCGAACAACTGGGGAGGATGCAGGAGCCTGCAATAGAACTGCCTATTGAGTATTAAGCCTTACTCGCAGCTGAGCACAAACCGGACTTTAATGGTAAACAGTGAGGTTTTATTAATCGAGTTGGGTGTTTCGACCACACCTATCTGAATTTCATGCTCAACCGTTAATGGCTCATCGCTAATACCAGGGCACTGCAAGCTTAGGTCGATATTTTTTTTACCAACATCGTTTTTAAATATATCCACTTCTGTGGCTTCGGCGAAAATTTTAATCTTGACAGGCTTGCCGCAGTCACCGGCTGGAATCTTGATGCTTTGATCAGGGCCGGGTGGACTTTGGATAGTATCGCCAGGAAAAGTATGCTCGGGTATGGAAATTATAGCTTCGCCCTTCAAGCCTTCATTGTAGACTTTGGCTTCAACCATGTATTTCCAGTCATCACCAATTGTGCCGGTATGGCTTTCTTCAACGATTGAAAATGTGATAATGCCCTGCATTCCAGTCTCCTGTATCTTTGGTGTTTCGCCAGTGTGTTTTTATTAAAAATAACGCAAATTTATAAGGGTACAATAGCACAAATAAGCTAGTTGCTAAAACCTAGAGAAAAACGATACAAGTATGAAATATAGATATAACAATACGGGGCTTGATAGCCTGCTGAAGCTTGCTCTGGTAGTGTTTGTTGTTTTCCTATCTGCCTGTGCAACGCCGTTGCAACAACAAGATCAAATCGAAAGTTTTGCCAGCCCGGCAGCAATAACAGGATGGAGTGCTCTGGATAGTAATCTGCCTGATGCCGTTAATCGTAGCTGGTTTGATCCACAAGCCTCGGGCCCTTATGCATTAAGTTGGCGTTTGGCGATGATTGATACAGCCCAAGTTTCCATTGATGCGCAGTATTTTCTATGGGAAGAAGATGCAGTGGGGTCATTATTGCTGGATCGTCTTATTCAAGCTGCTAATCGTGGGGTAAGAGTACGCTTGCTGGTTGATGATAGCTTCCTGCCGGGTGAAGACGACATGATGCTGGCGGTGGATGCCCACCCTAATCTTGAGATGCGTATTTTTAACCCATTTCAGAAGCGCTCCGGGCATATGCTGGTAAGGTTTGTGAAGAATCTGAATGATTACGCTCGTATCAATCATCGCATGCACAATAAATTACTGATTACCGATGGCAAAGTCGCAGTAGTGGGCGGGCGAAATATTGCTGATGAGTATTTCGGTTTTAACAAAGCAATGAACTTTCGTGACTTTGATTTGATGGTTGCAGGAAAGATTATTCCGGATATTTCTACCAGTTATGATAGCTATTGGAATTCTGGTTGGGCTTTCCCGGTTTCACAAATTGACAGGTTCTCTTACCCAACTATTAAGCTTGCCGAGCTACGCGCTGAATTACGCGCAAACGCCAGCGTTTTGAAAAACTGGTTGCTGCCCGGTAACTTGGATGCACATGACTGGTCTTCTGAATGGGCTGCTGTTGCAGCCGGTATGATTCCCGGTGACGCCGTATTGCTTCAGGATGATCCAAATTTAGGTTCAAGCAATCTCCCAGTACAAGCTGCTAATCAAATCATTGAGCAGTTGGAGCAAACGCAAAGCGATATTCTTAGCCTCAGTGCCTATCTTGTTCCCTCAGTTGAAATGATTGCAATTGCAGATAAGTTAACAAGTCGGGGAGTCCGAATCAGAGCGTTGACAAATTCACTGGCTACAAATAACCATGTAGCAGCTCACTCTGCGTATCGCAAGCACCGCCGAGAAATGCTTAAGGCCGGGGTAGAGTTACATGAAATGCGGCCGGATGCGCAAGTCCGAAACCAGTTTGAAGCTGAAGGGTTTGCCGCAGAGCATATCGGCCTGCATGCAAAATTGCTGGTGTTGGACAAGCGCTTATTGTTTGTTGGTACTATTAATGCAGATCCTCGCTCTATGCGTTTGAATACCGAAGTCAGCCTTTTAATTGACAGCCCCAAGCTTGCTGATGTGGTCGCGAAAATATTTTCACCTGACTTTGAGGGAGAAAATAGCTGGCAGCTTGGCTTTGATGAAGGCGGTAAAATAAACTGGCGCTCTAGCGAGGGATTGCTAAAACACCAGCCTGCAAATAATACTCTGGATCGGGTAGCTGACTTTTTCTATGGTGTTTTACCGATCGAGGATCAGTTGTAAATTTGGCTTGTAGGGTTGAAGCTTGTATTGTGCTGGTGCTATTGGGAGCTTACAAGAAATTGGGCAATATTAGCTTATTTCTGTGCCATTCGGGCCTATCCCCAAATACTGATAAGTAGCATGCAGAGCTGGGAGTTCATCTCATATTGGCTCTATATATGAATTCTTGACACAACAATCTGTGAGGAGCTGCTGTTAAATCATGAATACTGCGGTAATTGCCCCAAAAAAAGATATACCGCCGCAATTCTGCCTAATTAAGCCAGCTATGCTTCTGCAAAGCTAATATCAGTGGCTTGCATGAAATCCATAAGTACATATCACCTACTTATACAGCGATAATGCTGTATAAGTATGGTTTTCATGGATTCAACAACAGAAATTCACTTGCAAATCAATGGCATTGATAGCAAGATGTAGATAAGTAGATTACTTATACGGAACTATGGCTTGATATTCAGGTTTGGCTGTATAAATCAAAGTTATGCGCTAAGAGGTTTCATGTGAGAAAACCAGCTTTACTAATAATCGATGTTCAAAAAGGTCTCGATGACCCGTCTTTGGGAAAAAGAAATAACGAATATGCAGAAACAAATATTGCGTTGTTGCTTTCAGAGTGGCGCAATCAAGAGCTGGCAATAATACATATACAGCATTGTTCAATAGAACCAAATTCGCTACTTCGACCAGAACTACCAGGTAATGCATTTAAAGATGAAGCAAAACCACTACATGGAGAGATACAATTCCGTAAATCAGTCAATAGTGCTTTTGTAGATACTGAGCTGGAGAAATACTTAAGAGAGAATAAAATATCATCATTGGTAATAGTTGGGTTAACGACAGATCATTGCGTATCGGCGACAACTCGCATGGCATCTGATCTAGGTTTCAGTGTAACGTTAATTAACGACGCAACAGCGGCGTTTGAGCGAAAAGGCTATAATGGTATTCTGTATTCAGCTGAGGATATTCACGAAATTAATTTAGTGAGTTTAGATGGTGAGTTCTGTGTTGTTCGAAGTACCGAGGAAATACTGAGAGAGATCGCATAACAAAAAAATTAAGCCGACGCAAAAAGACGCGCGGCTTATTTCAACGTTATGCGGCCCCAGCCCCAAGATTTTTATGGCAAAAAGCCCAGCAGTAAGTTTATCGCCTGGTGGCTACCACAGGTCGTAACCAGAAACACCGGGGCAGCCTTTAGCCCTGCATCAGTGGCTTTCGGAAAAAGCCGTTAACCTGAAAAGCTGGCAAACGCGCAAATAACATACTAAACTGAGAATCAGTTCAACGCACAAAGAGGGATTCCGGTGGCAATAGATACACCGCCGCATAACAAGTGACTGTGGTTAAAAGTCAACTACTTTAAGCCATATTTTCGACCCACACAGTTTCGTTTTTGACCATTGTGTTCAAGATAGTAATCATTTTTCTCATGCAGGCCACCAGAGCAACTTTTTTGGGTTTTCCTCTAGCCACCAGTCGTTGGTAGTCGTGTTTAAAGCGTGGGTTAGATTGTATTGTTGAGAGCATAGCCATAAACAATACCGTACGGATTCTGGCTCGTCCTCCGCGTATTCGGCGCTTGCCTTTGTAGGCACCACTTTCCCGGTTCATCGGGGCAACACCAACCAGAGCTGCGATCTGTTGGCGGTTGAGTTGGCCTAGCTCTGGAAGCTCACTGAGCAGGGTAAATGCTAGCACTTTACCTACCCCTTTATCGCTGAGTAGAATTTGCAGTGTTTGATTCCAGTCTGGGGTGTTTTCTATTAGCTTATCCAGACAGGCTTCAACATAGCTAATTTCTTTTTGCAGATGTTTGATGATGCGCGTATTAGAGCGCTTGATATCTTTTGGCATAATACTGAAGCGGTTTTTCTCCATAGTGCGCATATCAATCAGCTGGCTTCTGCGAGTCAGTAAATCACTGATTCTCTGAATATTAT
>JAKITK010000014.1 GCA_021648125.1 Lysobacterales bacterium | reverse complement strand
GGCCGGTTACCAACACAAGACCACGGGGCACATTGATAATGTCTTTAAATATCGGTGGCGCCTGAAGGTCTTCCAGTGTCATTATATCTGTAGGAATGGTGCGGAAGGCGGCGCCAATTCCACGATCCTGATGGTAGGCATTAACCCGGAACCGTGCAACTTCAGGAACAGAATACGAATAATCCACTTCTAAATTGGCTTCAAAATCACGCCGCTGATGATCGTTCAGAGTACTGTAAACCAGTTCCAGAAGATCCTTGTTTTCCAGCGAAGGTAAATCCAGTCGCCGGATATCCCCGTCTACACGGATGAGTGGCGGCATACCCGCTGACAAGTGTAAATCGGAGGCCTTGTTCTTTACCGAAAAGGCGAGTAGTTCATTAATATCCATCTGCTTCCCTCAGTGTCTACGCCTGGTTTTCAGGCGTTGCTTACTGCCCGTATTTGCGTTCTATTTTTATATTATAGAAGAAATCGCCAACTTTGCTCGGGCATCCCTGTAATCCATTACTTTAGCGATATATTTTAGTTATATACTGTAGCTTACAGTCATCAATGGCAATACTTTAATCCTTTTGAGTTGAAATGTCCGATATTTCTTGCTCCTATCACGCCACAATCCGGCGAACAACCCTGGCTAGCTCGGCAGCCAATAGGCCAGCCGGAGCGGTCAGGCTTCTGGCCGTCAGCAAAAAACAGTCCGCTAACAAAATCCGAACATTACATAGTTTGGGGCAAACAGCATTCGGCGAAAGCTACCTTCAAGAAGCACTGGTAAAAATGGCAGAGCTATCTGACCTTGCGATTGAATGGCATTTTATCGGCCCGATTCAAAGCAATAAAAGCGCTAAGATAGCAGCGAATTTTGATTGGGCTCAAAGTGTTGATTCAGCTCGGTTATTGCAACGCCTATCAGCACAAAGGCCTACCGAACTGGCACCACTTAACATCCTGCTGCAGATTAATATTGACAACGAAATCCAAAAACGCGGCATTTCCGTGGCTGATCTAATACCACTTTCGATACTGGCAACAGAGTTGCCCGGGCTTCGTCTGCGGGGCTTAATGGCGATTCCGGACCCGGGACTCCCCCCGCAGGCACAAACTCGCAGTTTGGAAAAAATGGCGGGATTATTTCGACACTTACAAACGGAATTCCGAAATATTGACACCCTATCGCTGGGTATGTCTGCAGATATGGAAGCCGCAATCACCAGCGGCAGCACCATGGTCAGAGTGGGTACTGCATTATTCGGCCCCAGAGACTAATACTATTGGAGAACCCAACATGAGTAATATTTGTTTTATCGGTGGCGGCAATATGGCAAGGGCAATCATCGGTGGTCTGCTGACACGCGAACCAACGCCGGGACAACCGCTATCTATCCGCGTTGCAGAACCCCTGAAAACCGCACGCGCCGAGCTGGAATCCCGTTTTCAGGTTAAGACTTTTGCCAACAGCAGCGGCGCAATAGCCGGGGCCGAAACAGTCGTCCTTGCGGTTAAGCCGCAAATAATCCCCCTCGTTCTGCAGCAACTCAAAGACAAACTACAAACTGACCAATTACTGATTTCTGTTGCCGCCGGAACAAGCTGTCAGACGATAGAAGCTGAACTTGGGCGCAAAGTGGCCATTATTCGAGCTATGCCAAACCTCCCAGCTATCGTTGGTGCAGGCATCACTGGTGTATTTGCTAACAGGCAATGCAAGCAAAAAGACCTCCAGCAGGCAAAAGAAATTCTTTCCGCAGTCGGTCAAGTTATCTGGATAGACAAGGAAAACTTGATGGACGCCGTCACTGCAGTTTCCGGTAGCGGGCCAGCCTATGTATTTTATTTAATCGAATCCATGCGTGATGCCGGTGTGTCCGCCGGGCTAGATTTTGATACCGCTACCCAACTTGCACTGCATACCGTTGTTGGTTCAGGCAAGCTGGCACAGCAGGAAAACACCGATGTCAGCGAGCTACGCCGACAAGTCACTTCACCAGGCGGAACAACTGCGGCTGCAGTTGCGGTGCTCGATGAGGCTGGCTGTGATGCCATCTTTAGACAGGCAATTTTTAGCGCGCGTGATCGGGCGCGCGAACTATCCGGGATCAGTTCATGAATAATTTACAAAATGCAGGCAGTTGGCTATTTGAAATTCTGCTGACATTTTACTCGATCTCTTTGCTGTTACGCCTGCTGCTGCAGTGGGTAAAAGCCGATTACCACAACCCGGTGGTGCAGTTATTGATTATGTTAACCGACCCGCTGGTGAAGCCTTTGAGAAAAATATTGCCTGCCTGGGGGCGATTAGATAGTGCCTGCCTGTTATTATTTATTCTGTGTACTACAGTTATCGTAACGCTTTGGGACCCGATGGCAACCACCCCAATGTTGATCGCTGCCCGTAGTATAATCCGTGTTTTGCAGATTATCCTCAGCCTCTACAGTATTCTGATTATTATCAGTATCATTCTCAGCTGGGTGGGGCAATCCTTCAAGCACCCTGTAATCCCGCTGGTCTACCAGTTAACCGAGCCGCTGCTCATACCTATAAGAAAACACCTGCCAGCCTCTGGTGGTTTTGATTTCTCAGCAGTTATCGCCCTGATTACAATACATTTCCTACGCCTTCTGCTAGGCTACTAGATAAGGCAATGACCATTGCGAGATCAATGACTAAGCCCTCAAACAAGGAGAAGCATTATGAATATGAGCTTTAAAACCCTCACAGCTTGCCTATTTTTGCTCTTTAGTGGTGTGCTAACAGCCCAGCAATCTCAAGATTTCGGCGATTATGTGGTGCATTACAACGCCCTGAATACACAGCTGTTACCGCCCCAGGTAGCCAAGGCCAATAATATTTTGCGCTCGGGCAGCCGGGCGCTACTGAATATAACCGTATTGAAAAAAACCGGTGAAAACACCAGCCCTATCCACGCGACAGTAACCGCGGCGGCTACCAACCTTACTGGTCAGCGCCGGCAAATACAGTTGCGCGAAGTTAGCGAGCCCACCCGCGGTGACAACGACCCCGGTGCCGTCTATTATCTGGGTGAGTTTCGTATCAACAATGAAGAAACCTTCAGCTTTCAGGTCGAAATAATACCGGATGGTGAAACTAAAACTTTGAATCTGAATTTTCGTCAACAGTTTTTTACTGAACGATAAAACTACGGTGACAGCCGAACGCCGTGCCAGAGTTAAGGATATTTCTGGCAAGCCTCCCGCGGGTAACGATCTCGACCTGCTGAGACAACCAGGCCGACATTCTCAGCCCTCTTCGGGTAATGGCGTGGTAGCGGTATCGACTGGCGGGTTTTTGTTCTCCGGCAAGGTGCGCAACCAGATCAGCCAAACCACTAACGCATCCAGTATGATAAGCGCCTGCCACAAATACAGATGGAACCAACGAAATGCGGTATCACTCCATTGCCCTAGGTAAAACAAGGAAATAATACGCACCAGGTTGAGTAGTTGGATCGCTAAAAAACCCCAGAAAAAACCGATCATTTTATTTTTAAACGGCGCTGGAAAGGCAAACAGAGCGGCAAATAGGATGATGACAGCCTCAACACCATTGCAACCGGCTTGGATTTCAACCGCAAAACCATTTTCTAAACTACGGATCACCCGTCCACTGGCGATTACCTGGTCATCAAACAGCTGAATTAAAAAAACGCTGATATTAGCCAAAACACCGGTAAAGGGTGAGATAATGTAATCTTGGACGGGTTGCCAAATCTCCAGAGTAAATAGACCAACCAGTAAAATTACAAACAATACAAAAAATCGGATCATTTCCAGTCCAAAATCAATTCAAGTTGCTGTATGGTAACGGAGATACACTTCAGTAGGTATAAAAATTAGTGAAATTTAGTCAAAGTATCATTCTCATTGGCTCCATGGGTGCCGGAAAGACCACGGTAGGTAAAAAACTTGCGCAAAAATTGCACAGGGACTTTATCGACTGTGATGCTGAACTGGAGCGGCAAACGGGTGTTGATATCGCAACTATTTTTGATATTGAGGGCGAGGAAGGTTTCCGCAAACGTGAATCTGCCCAACTGGAAAAATTACTGCAACGCCGCGAAATTGTACTGGCAACCGGCGGCGGAGTGGTGCTTGCAGAAGAAAATAGACAACGAATGACGCGCAATGGCATTATCATCTACCTGAAGACTACCGTTGAGCAGCAACTCCAAAGACTGCAAATGGATAAAAAAAGACCCCTGCTGAGCGTACCGGATAGGCAGCAAGTACTGACCGATTTATTCACCCAACGCGACCCCATTTACCAGGCGCTCGCAGACATTACGGTATATACCGATCGGCGCCATAGTGCCGAAATGGCTTCAACCGTGCTGCGCGTAATTAATCAATACCTAGATGAATCAGGTTTAGAGCACCGAGAATAAACAATGGAAGTCATTGAAGTACAAACCCGCAGCCGCAATTACCCGGTTTATATCGGCCAGGGCATTCTCAACAACCCCGCCATCTGGTCCCGCTTACTCGAGGGCCACAGGTTCTTAATTGTGAGCAATGAGACCGTTGCGCCACTCTATCTCGATGCATTAAAAAAAGCCCTGCCAAGCGATACCCATGAGCAAATTATTCTACCCGATGGTGAGCAATATAAAACCCTCCAACAGTGGCAAAGAGTGACTGACAAGCTTGCTTCCATGAAAGCGGGACGCGACACCTGTATTATTGCTCTCGGCGGCGGGGTGATTGGCGATTTAGCGGGTTTCGCTGCCGCCAGCTGGATGCGCGGCATTGATATCATTCAAATACCAACAACACTACTGGCCCAAGTTGATGCTTCAGTCGGCGGAAAAACCGCAATCAATCATCGCGCCGGAAAAAACTTATTGGGCGCATTCCACCAGCCGCACGCGGTCATCATAGACTGCGAAACCCTCAATACACTGCCAAATCGCGAGTATCGGGCCGGCCTGGCTGAAGTAATTAAATATGGCGCGATTAGCGATAGCCACTTTTTTGACTGGCTTGAGCAACAGGCCAACTCGCTGAATGCCAGAATGCCCGAATGCATAATGCAGGCAATCATAAAGTCTGTAAATGCCAAAGCTGAAGTAGTGGCTGCCGATGAACTGGAACAGGGCCAACGAGCCTTGCTGAATTTTGGGCACACCTTTGCCCATGCAATCGAAACCGCTACGGAGTACCAACAATGGCTGCATGGCGAAGCTGTTGCCATTGGCATGGTTTTGGCAGCGCGACTGAGTACCCGATTAGGCTTGGATAGCGGAGATTCCGAGCAGCGCCTGTCGCGACTGTGCGCTGTGCTAGGTCTGCCTGGGGCAGATTCAGAACTACCTGCCGCGGCTGATTTAATTAACCATATGCGCCTAGATAAAAAAAATGTGGGCGGCGAATATCGATTTATTCTGCTCAAATCTCTGGGGCAGGCTCTTATATACACCCAGGTTAGCGACACCGATCTTTATGCGGTTCTGCGTCAATAACCCGGTTACGGAAAACAACAATGACTAGCTTAATAAATGACACTTTTCTACGCGCGCTCAGCCGCCAACAAACCGACTACACCCCTGTTTGGATCATGCGTCAGGCAGGCCGTTACTTGCCGGAGTATCGGCAGTTACGGGCAGAGGCAGGGAGTTTTATGGCTCTGTGTACCAACCCAGAACTGGCTTGTGAAGTAACTTTGCAACCACTCCGGCGATTTCCACTGGATGCTGCCATATTATTTTCTGACATCCTGACAATCCCGGATGCCATGGGTCTGGGTCTCAACTTCACCACTGGCGAGGGACCTTCGTTCGAGCGACCGTTACGCTCTGCCAGTGATATTAAAAACTTGCCAGCCATTGATCCGGAAGATGACCTACCTTATGTCATGGCTGCGGTTAAAAGGATTAGACAGGCACTTGCAGGTGAAGTGCCGCTGATTGGTTTTTCCGGTAGCCCGTGGACACTGGCAACTTATATGATTGAAGGCAGTAGTAGTAAAACCTGGGCTCGCGCCAAGGCACTGATATTCCAACAGCCTGATATTGCCCATCAACTGCTTGGAAAATTGGCAGATGCAGTCACCGATTACCTGAATGCACAAATTCGCGCTGGCGCTCAGGCCGTACAAATTTTTGATACCTGGGGCGGAGCTCTGCCATGGGCAGAGTATCAGGAGTTTTCTCTCGCTTATATGCAACGCATTATTGACGGTTTAATCCGCGAGAATGAAGGTCGCCGGGTGCCGGTTATCCTCTTCAGCAAAGGCTGTGGTCATCGACTTGGGGCAATTGCCGACAGTGGCTGTGATGCGGCTGGGGTTGATTGGACTATGCGATTAGCAGAAGCACGGGAGTTCTGCGGCGACCGAATCGCCCTGCAGGGTAATATGGACCCTGCCATTCTGCTGACCAACCCGGAAACTATCCGCCGTTATGTGAAACAAACGCTGGACGATTTTGGCGCCGGGCCGGGACATGTTTTTAATCTCGGGCATGGCATTACTCCCGATGTACCGCCAGAACATCTGGCCTGTTTGGTAGCAGCTGTGCATGAGTTCAGCGGCAAACGATAAACCGCCCTACAAGCACCTCAGTTTACTCTGTAGGGGTTAAATTGATTTCCATTAGTGTGCTCGCTAAGCCGGTCATAGTGACCGGCCGCTGGCAAGTATGACAATGCGGGATATCCTGATACAGCGAGGTGTCAAAGCTTATCGGCAACAAAAATACGACTTCACAACCCGGATATTTTTCACGCAACTTGCGCGTATCCTCTACCATTTGGTCTCGGTTGGCAAAACCTTCATCCACACTCACTATCAAAGTATCAATTTCAGGATCGGGACGACCGTTAGTAACCTCAACCCGCGCAATGCCCCAGCGTCCTAAAAACTCGCTAATAGATTCTATTAACGGATTTTCCAGTTCCAAGCATACCAGCTTCCGTTGTAGTAACCGGCTTCCGGCCAGCCAGTCCTCGTTTGCGCCAGCGCGTTGGTTGAGCGGCAAATCAAAATAAAAGCCACTACCTACGCCAGCCTCACTCTCCAGATTGATAGAGCCACCCATTGACTGTACAATCTTTTGAGAAATGGTAAGCCCAAGACCAGTGCCACCGAAACGCCGATTCGCCGATTGATCAACCTGTTCGAAAGCATCAAATATTTTTTCCTGCTCGGCAGGATTTAAACCGATGCCGGTATCCCGTACAAAAAAGCGGAGTTGTTCGCCATTCTTTAGCCGGCTTATTCCAAAAACCACATAACCTTCATCGGTGAATTTGAGCGCATTACTCAGCAAGTTACATAACACTTGTTCAAGGCGATCGGGATCACCGGCAACAATCAGGGGGACATCAGCCGCCAGCACCCCGATTAACGCTATATTCTGCTGGGATGCCACCCCCGCATAAAGTGTAATAACCTGCTCCAGCAAGCTGTTCAGGTTTACATCTCCATCGTGCAATTTAACCACACCAGATTCAACTTTGGATAAATCCAGAACTTCATTCAACACCCGCAATAAATTATCCCCGGAGTGGCGCAAGGAATCCACCAAACTTCGCTGCTGGGGTGACAAGTCGGTATCAGAAAGCAGTTCTGACATTCCTAAGACACCGTTCAAAGGTGTGCGAATTTCATGGCTCATGGTGGCTAGGAAATTGGATTTAGCCGCACTCGCCTGATCGGCATCTTCGGCCAGATGCTGAACGCGTAAATATAAGCGTGCATTTTGGATGGCTGAACCCGCGACTTTTGAATAAAGTCGGATAATAGCCTGAGTTTCTGTGGTAAACGGCTGCTGGACACCACCACTGATCACTGCCAGTCCCAGTAACTCATCCCCTGATGCAAGCGGGGCGATAAAAGCATGATTGTTACTTCCTAGATTTACCTTAGTACCCTCCCAGTCAGGCTGGTACAGACCCTGCTCTTTAATTCGGCCGATCCAGTCCACGCCCGAAATTATATGGGAATCGCCGGTGCTGAAGGCTTCAGATGGTAAATCATCACCCTGAAATTGCATCACCACACTACTGGCATTCAATTGTTGCTGAAGGATGGAGCCAAAACGGGTCATTATTTCTTCCAGATCCAGTGATTCAGTAAGAAATCGTGTGAGTTGCCGTTGCGATTCAGCCGACTGCTCTCTAAAATGTGCCAATGACAAAGCGGTCCGGCGTTTTCTTTCCATTCCCAAGCGATACCAGAGCAACGCCAATATCCCCAGAGTTAGTAATATATAGATCCCATAAGCTTGATAGCTACGCCAGGGCGGTGGTTGAATTCGCAGTATTGTTCTATCGATGGTATCCGGCCAGGTTCCAGAAGAAGTGGATGACTGTAGTTCAAATACATAGTTACCCGGTGCTAGGCGGCTGTAAGACCGTTCGGTAATCCCACGAGCCTGTACCCAGGTCGCATCCAGCCCCAGCAACCGATAGCGATACCGCAGCTGTTCTTCACCTGAGAAACTCAAACCGCCAAACTGAAAGGTAACCACGGCAGCATCGTGTGCCAATTTAATTTCTGCATCTGGATCTTCTCTAAAAATTTCCGTATCAATGGTTCTAACCGCGTAAACATTTGTGCTTGAGTCTATGTGTACATCTTTTAACTCTTCGGGAATAAATGTGATAACCCCCGCTGCCGTACCGGTATAAACTCGCTGCCCATCACGGACAGACATGGTTCGGTCTTCAAATTCTATTGAGGGCAGGCCATCTGCTTTTCCAAATACGCGCACATCGCTTATAGCCGGCCGAATGCGCACAAGCCCACCCCTAGTAGTAACCCATACCTCATTATTAATCAAGCGGATTCCATTGGCACTGGTTGGCGGCAAGCCATCAACCGTCGTAAATTGCTGCAATCTTACCGGCTTGGGAAACGACAGCTGATACTGACTGACACTATTTCTCGCAGCCACCCAAAGCGTCCCATCCGTAGCAATCTGCATATCCTCAATCTGATCCGCGTAATCATCAATTATATGGATTGCTTTTCCGTCCGCGGAAATAGCCTGTAAGCCGTGATCACCACCGAGCCATACCGTACCATCGGCGGCTATTTCAACCGAAGTAACCGCATTACTGACAAGCTGATGCAGCTCATCCATTGTTTTATTAAACAGCTGTTGTGGACCATCTTTACTACTAAAAAATATTGCACCACCACCATAGACCGCCAACCACAGGTCGCCAGTCTGAGTTTCCGCAATATCACTGATGTAGCTGTCATTAATCGCTGCTTTCCAATAGGGCTCGGTGAACCAGTGCTTAAAGTTACCGGGGCTGGTCATTTCGCTGATACCATCAGAGTGTGACAGCCAAAGCCGTCTACTCTGATCCCGATAAACCACACGAACCCGTTCCCGAGTCAAAGAGTGCTCCACATTTTTATTCTGGTTATATACTGTGGTTTCCAGTGACACCGGGTCGATCACACTCAAACCATCATCCATTGAGCCTGCCCACAACCGCTTGAGCTCCTCATCCCAATAGGTAGAAATAATATTATCTGCTGACAATGATCCGGTCACTGAAGGGTTGCGCTGAAGTCGCTGAAAACTTCGCCAATCCACTCCCAACCTGGCAACACCCTGACCCAGGCTGCCAAACCACATCCCGTGTTGGTGGTCCTCGGCCATGGTCCAGAAATAATCCGTGGGCAAACCACCATATAGACCCGGCACCGGTAAGAAACGATTCTGCATTTCACCTGCTGCAGAGAATTGAAAGATACCAACTTTGGTGGTTACCCAAACTTCTGTTGTAACACTCTGGTGGATCGCTGTTACCAAATGATTTCGATCTGACTCAACCTGCAGATCAACCAGAGTTACCGCAAATGTACGCGCATCCACAAATGCTAGACCCGTACGGGCACCTACCCAGATTCGCCCGCTTTTGTCTTGCATCAATGCGGTAACGACACTCATATCATCAGGTTTTTCAGTCCCTGCTTTTACTGGAATAAACTGGTTACTTTCGCTGCTCAACCGAAACAAACCACCACTCCAAGTTCCCACCCAAAGGCGGCATTCGGAATCGACCATCAAACTCAGCACCGTATCTGCATCCAAACCGTTAATCCTGGGAGGATAGACCCGAATTTGCCCAGTATCGGGCCACAAGCGCGCCAGACCATTTTCATAGAACCCCAGCCACAAACTACCATCACAGGCTTCAGCAATTGCCCATACATCATTTCCAGGAAGTTTGTGTTCCGTCTCTTTAGAAAATTTGTGTTTTGCTTCAAGTCTTGAGCCAAGCGCCATAATACCGCGCTCTTCAAAGGCTACCCAGATATGCCCGGAAGAATCATTGAAAAGGGTCTGAATGCTGTTGGAAGGCAGTATGGATGTGGGGTCTTTAGGGTCGTGGCGTAACACCATAAAGTCGCGCCCGTCAAAACGCACCAGGCCTTCGCGGGTACCCAGCCATAGATAATTATCAGGGCCTCGCGCCAAGGCGGTTACATGCCCGGAGGGTAGGCCATCATCAATGCTCCAGGTTTGGAATACCGGGGTGCTGACCCGTTGCTCTGCAAATGTTGTCTGGCTCACCAATGCCAACCCGCAGACCAGTAATAATAACTGGCCGGCACGAAACAGACTCACCGATTTCAGCGCTATCCCCTCTGTCACAATGTATTCCCCAGTAATCATGCTTACAAGGATTATACGCCAAGGTGGCGCACTTATAGAAAAAACTCAGCCCAAGGATACATTCAAACAGTGTGCGAGCAGTGTGAATGACTCCAACTGGACGGAGCGATGCTATCAACTCCGGTCGTTTACAAGTCCTAATTGCTTATCCTGCAGCTTAACCAAGCTCCTGCTTGATTCGGCTAAGTTCGCTTCTCATGGAAGCGGGCAAACGCTCACCATAGGTATCGAGATACTCATTAATTTGACCCACTTCTCCCAGCCAACCTTGCTGGTCAACGCTCAGAAGTTCTTGCATTTGCTCAGCATCAATGCTCAGCCCATCAACATTGATATCATCGATGCTCGGAATAAATCCGATAGCGGTTTCTTTGGCATCGACAGTGCCTTTACAGCGCTCCACAATCCACTCGAGCACGCGCATGTTTTCACCAAAGCCCGGCCACATGAAATTTCCGCCTGCATCTTTACGGAACCAGTTCACATGGAAAATACCCGGCAAATTATCTGCCCGTTCAGTAAAACTTAACCAGTGCGCCCAGTAATCGGCAAAGTTGTAACCACAAAATGGTTTCATTGCCATTGGGTCCCGCCGGACTACACCCACAGCACCCGTTGCCGCCGCAGTTGTTTCCGAGGCCATAGCTGCACCAACCAATACACCATGCGCCCAGGATTTGGTTTCAAATACCAGCGGCACCAAGCGTTCACGCCGACCACCGAAGATGATCGCTGAAATTGGCACTCCCTGAGGCGCTTCCGCCATTTCCGAGTATGAACCACAGCGCTTGCTGGAAACCGTAAAGCGGGAGTTGGGTTGCGCTGCCGGGCCGTTGGCTGGGTCGTAGTCGCGCCCCTGCCAGTCTTTTGCCGGTACTCGGTCGTCCAGGCCTTCCCACCATGGTTGGTTGTCTGTGGTCGTTGCTACATTGGTGAAGATGGTGTCTTCATAGAGCATCTCCAAGGCGGTTGGATTGGTGCTTTTTGAGGTGCCGGGGGCCACGCCAAAAAAGCCTGCCTCCGGATTAATCGCCCATAAACGACCATCTTCGCCCGGGCGCATCCAGCAAATATCATCACCCACCGTCCAGATTTTCCAACCCTTATAAGCTTCCGGTGCAATCAGCATAGCGAGATTGGTTTTACCACAGGCGGAAGGAAATGCAGCCGCGATGTAATGTATTTCGCCCTGTGGGTTTTCCAGTCCGAGGATTAACATATGTTCAGCTAACCAGCCTTCACTACGGGCTTGATAGGAGGCAATTCTCAGTGCATGGCATTTTTTACCCAGCAATGCGTTACCGCCGTAACCTGAGCCGAAACTTTTAATGCTCAGTTCTTCCGGGAAATGCATGATAAAGCGTCTCTCCGGGGAAAGGTCGCCAATCGAATGCAGACCTTTTACGAAGGTATTTTCGCGCTCAATTCGGAGTAATGCCGGGCTACCCATGCGCGTCATTATGCGCATATTGGCCACCACATACGGGCTGTCGGTAATTTCCACACCGCAGCGGGATAAAGGTGAGTCTATTGGACCCATGCAATAGGGGATCACATACATAGTGCGACCGCGCATCGCCCCTTCAAAAAGCGCATCGATTTTTGCATGCCCCTCTGCTGGCGACATCCAGTGATTGTTCGGGCCGGCATCTTGTTCTTCGCAAGTACAAATAAAGGTCAAGTGTTCTACCCGCGCGACATCCTGAGAATCCGATAAATGCAGATAGCAATTGGGGTGGGTTTCAGGGTTTAATTCTTTAAAGCTACCGCTCGACAATAACAGCTCGGTTAGCTCCCGGTTTTCTTCATCAGAACCGGTACACCAGTGGATTTGGTCGGGATTGGTTAGCTCGGCGACGGCGTTTACCCATTCGGCCAGGGCAGCGTTGCTGGTGTTCGTGGACATCTGGAATTCCTTTTAAATGCGGACTAAATATATTTACACTGACAAGCGGGCATTATATCACTTTACCCTGCAAAAACACGCTCTCAAACTGTTGGAATCAAAGTTTTAATCACATGTTCTAAATAGGCTTCAAACTCGGGACTCTCAGGCACCGGAGCTTGCTCTTGCTGCATTAATTGTAAATACCCTACATAGGCAGCATATGTCAGGCGAGCGCGAAAATTTGCGCTCTCAGTGTCCATACCCAGTTCACAGAAAGCATTGGCCAAGTAGCTGGTACGGCGTTCCGCTACTGCAGCCAGGACGGGCTCAACCAAAGGATGGTCTGGGGCAAAACACAGCGCAGTGTATACATCGTGGGTTAATTTGTGAACTTGTGTACTACGCCGGAAAAAAAGAATCAGGCGTTCCCTCGGATCCTCGATAGCATCCATAAGCAGTTGTAAATTCCGTTCATCATGCTCAAGCCAGCGCAGCAAAGATTGCTCTATCAATGCCTGTCTGTTAGGGAAATGCCAATAAAAACTACCTTTGGTTATACCCATGCGTCGGGCCAGCGACTCCACTGCAACAGCGTTGATTCCCTGCTCTGCGATTAATTCAAGCGCACCCCGTTCCCAGTCGGATGCGGTGAGTTTGCCTTTTTCTGTTTTTTCGGGGTTTGCCATTTAATTTTCTATCTGTGGAGGGAATGATTTCTGCGTATATTGTACCCAAGTTTGTCGGTAAAGTGACTCGACATCTGCGGTTAATTCAGCGGCGTTCATCAGCGGGCTATTTTGCATCCGCTCACGCAAGTCTTTACTCAACGCCTGTAATTTTTCCGGTTGGTTAGCTAAGTCAATCGCTTGATGGATATAGTCATCCTCGTCTACAGCAATTAATTCCGGCAAATTTAGCGCGGTTAATTGACTGGCTGTTACCCGGCTCAAATGGCTATCACCGGCAATGCTCAGCACCGGCACCCCCATGATGAAACTGTCACAGTTTGTCGTTGTGCCGTTATAGGGGAAGCTATCAAGCAACAGGTCTGCCTTACGATAACACTCCATGTGCTCCCTATTGCTAACAAGCCTGCCTAGCAACTCAACCCTATCCATAGCAATACCTGCAGCTTGGAGGTCAACGGTTAAATCCCGCCGGGCTGTGATTCGATCCAACAGCTGGCTTTTAATCAGTAGGCGGGATCCCGGCACCGCCTTCAAAATCTTAGACCAAAGCTTGAGTAACGGTGGGTTTAACTTTAACAGATGATTAAAACTCGCAAAAACAAAATCTTGCTTACCTTTACCTGATACTGCCGGCTCGGGTAAATCATCAGGTGGGGTATACACTGAAAACACTTTTGGTAGGCGTAATAAAGTCTCTGAACACAAAGCATCTGCGCTTGGTGTTGGATCAGTGATTTCATCGACGATTCGATAATCCATACTTGCAAGCCCGGTACTGCCGGGATATCCAATCCAACTAATCTGCACCGGTGCTGCCCGCCTGCCCAGCACAGCAACCCTGTTACCACGGGAATAGCCGCTAAGATCAACCAGTATATCGATACGATCTGCCAGTATTTGCTGATATAGAGCGCTGTCACTTAATTTTGCAACATTGCGAAACACATCTACAGCCCGCCTTGCCCGATGAGTCCAGTGATCTTCCAGAGCATTATTATGATAAGCAAAAATTTCAAATTGCTTACGGTCGTGGGCCTCAAGCACCGGGGTAATAAAATAAGCTACCGAGTGTTTATGGAAATCAGCCGAAAGATAAGCAATGCGTAGGCGTCGACCGCTTGCTGATGACGGCTTGAAATCATCTTTTACCGGGCTTATCTGCCGGCTGAGCTGCGCACCGGCGAGCAGATGTGCCCGGGAATTTTCAGCCGCACTAATGTCCGCCCTGTAATTATGCAGAAAACACCAATTCATTCTGGCAAACAAATGCCCGGGTTGCATCCGCAGAACCCGTTCGAAATAGTGGGTTGCAATGTGCATGCGACCATAACAATCTTGATCACGACAACCGAGGTTATACATGGCGTTGGTATAACGCTCAAACGCTGCCACTTCCAGACTGGAAAAATCCGGGCGCTGCTGCCACCAGTTTTCTGCGGCCTGTCGCATTACTTCATATTCAGCCGTTGCATCGATCAGCGCCGCTTCTGTACTTCTAATACTACCCGGATACTGACCCCCTGCCGTGTCGTACATTTGGATTGCCGCCTCAAAAGCCTGAGTGAGCGAATTCTGACCAGAGCTTAAATGCTTGCTTACCGCCGCTGAATAGGCAGCCATTGCAGCATCCAGTTGTCCCGCCAGTTGAAAAGCCACCGCACGGTAATACTCAACCAGTTTGTGAGTACGCCCATCGAGGTCAGCTGTAAGCCTTAGCGCGCCTGCAAAGCGGCCTTGTTGCCAGGCTATTTGCATGCGCCGGTATACCGGGTCAGGATTGCGGACATCACTTTTCTGCCACTTAACTAAAACTTTTTCAGCTTTAGCGATTCCAACCACACCTTGCCGCTGGAGTATTTTGACCTCAAGGTTGTAACGAGCGGGTGCCGGTGGTAACAGTTGGAGTTGCTGCAGAGCAGCATCAGCCTGGCCGCTCTCAGCCAGTGACCGCGCATGCTCTAATAATTGCTGAGGTGTACGGCCCGGAGTGCCCGGCGACGGAATTTTTCCGTGACAGCGCTTAAATTTTTTACCACTACCGCAGGGGCAGGCTGCATTCAGGCTGGTCATTTCCGACTCAGTTTTCGAGGTAATCAGGCATAAGTAAGATTGTGGCTAGCGCCGCTGTTGCTGTCAATAGGATTACACAAACCATAGCTCCCCATCACCTAGAAATATCCAGAAACAGATGATGGACTCCCGGACTTGCCACCTTTATATTGCTGATAAATACAAAATCGCTAAAACTTAGACCTTACAGCATGCCTATCCACTTGTTTTTCATCCTCTTTAAAATCACCATACGCAAGCGTATTGACAAGCAAAACCGAGAGGAACATAATTAAATAAGGTCAAGCTGTAGCTGGCATGAAAATTAACTGATTTCAGGCCATCGAATTTGCTTCAATATGATGATAGTTTAATAGGATAAAACCATGCTTTTAACAATGTTTGTTTGTCTGCTCGCAGTCTCTCTAATCGCGGCTTTCTTGGCTATCAGCCTGCAAACCTGGTCCTTGGGTATTGCTGCAGTGATTGTCCTGTTTGCTATTAGCGGCGGCCTTGGAGACCTTGGTTTCTGGTTGCTGGCAATTATTTTTGGGGGAGCCGCGATTTTCCTGAATAATACGGCAATGCGGCAACAGTGGCTGTCCGCTCCTTTTCTGAAAATTTATCGCAAAATGACACCCAGTCTGTCAAAAACCGAAAAAATCGCCCTCGATGCGGGCACGGTGGGCTGGGAAGGTGATTTGTTCACCGGCAACCCGGACTGGAACAAACTGCTAGATAGCAAAACCCCCAAGTTAACCCCCGAAGAACAAGCTTTTCTGGACGGACCAGTTGAGGGCTTTTGTGATTTGATCGACGAGTGGGATCTTACCCACATAGAGGCCGATTTAAGGCCTGAGGGCTGGAAATTCATTAAAGATCATCGCTTTTTAGGCATGATTATCCCCAAAGAATACGGCGGACTAGGCTTCTCAGCACTGGCGCACCGAGCTGTGATTGAGAAAATATCGACCGTTAGCGGGGTTGCCAATACCCTGGTTTCCGTACCTAATTCTCTTGGTCCAGCTGAATTGATTTTAAAATACGGTACCGAAGAACAGAAAAACTATTTCTTGCCCCGCTTGGCTAAAGGTGATGAAATCCCCTGTTTTGGCTTAACCGGGCCGGAAGCCGGATCTGATGCAACCTCGATTCCCGACTCCGGAGTGGTTTGCAAGGGCAAATGGAAAGGCAAAACAGTAGTTGGCCTGAGGATGAATTTCGACAAACGCTATATCACCATGGCACCGGATGCCACCTTGGTGGGTATTGCCTTCCAAATGTACGATCCTGATGGTTTGTTAGGAGATAAAAAAGAGCTCGGCATCACCCTGAACATGATCCCCTCAGACCTTAAAGGGCTGGATATCGGCCGTCGCCATTTCCCGTTAAATGTCCCTTTTTCGAATGGACCAATACGCGGAAAAGATCTTTTTGTTCCCCTCGACACCATTATTGGCGGGGCGGAAATGGCAGGTCATGGCTGGGCTATGTTGGTCGAATGCTTATCCGTTGGTAGAGCCATATCGTTACCATCTGGTGCTACCGGCAGTGCGAAAACGGCAGCCCTAACTTCAGGGGCATACACTCGAATCCGCACTCAATTCAATATGCCAATAGGTAAATTTGAAGGTGTACAGGAAGCTTTGGCACGCATTGGCGGCAATACATATACCGTTAGTGCGCTCTCAAAAGCGACAGCAGTCGCTGTTGATCACGGCGAAAAGCCATCGGTACCTTCTGCAATTGCCAAGTATCACACCACCGAACTAACCCGTCAAATCATTCAGGATGCCATGGATGTGCACGGCGGCAAGGGCATTATTCTCGGCCCGAAAAACTACCTCGGACGGATGTGGCAAGGCGCGCCTGTTGGTATCACGGTTGAAGGCGCAAACATTCTCACCCGCTCAATGATTATCTTTGGCCAAGGTGCGATTCGCTGCCACCCCTATGTGCTCAAGGAAATGGAAGCAGCCGTGATTGAAGACCACGAACAACGGCTGGATACATTCGACAAACTGTTATTTGGACATATCGGTTTCACCATTAGCAACGCCGTGCGCGCGCTAATATTAGGACTCAGTGGTAGCCGTCTGGCAAAAGCACCTGCAGGTTCTGCAACCACGCGTTACTATCAGCAGCTTAGTCGTTACAGCGCGGCTTTTGCCTTTTTAGCGGATACCACTTTGTTGTCCCTAGGGGCTGAATTAAAACGCAAGGAACGCCTGTCTGCCCGCCTAGGCGACTTGCTTTCACATTTATATATTGGCTCTGCCATCCTTAAACGCTTTGAGGACGAAGGTCGGCCGGCTGCCGACCTGCCATTACTGCAGTGGTCTATGCAAGACACCCTCTACCGCTTGCAGGAAGCCATGCGGGGTATTGTCGATAACTTCCCGAACGCCGCTGTCGGCTTCGCCCTGAAATTACTGGTGATGCCCTTAGGTGCCCGCCAAAAACTACCCTCTGATAAGCTCGGTACTAAAGTTGCCGAACTGTTAATGACACCCTCTGAAAGCCGTGACCGCCTTTGCCGCGGATTGTACACATCCGATCGCGCAGGTCACCCGATTGGTAAAATGGAAACTGCATTACCCATCATCATAGCAGCAGCACCTGTAGAGAAAAAATTCATCAAGGCAATCCGCAGCGCGGCTATTGAAGGTCTTACCTGGGAAGAGCGCTTACAGAGTGCCATGCTACAAAACCTGATTACTCAGGATGAGGCCGTGATCCTCAAGCAGGCCCGTGCCTTACGACTGGAAGTTATTGCGGTGGATGATTTCGATCATAGCGAAATCAAAGCAGCACGAGCCTTGCCTGCGGAAAAAGCCAACGCGGCGTAAGCACCATATCCCCGCATAGGTAATCCGCAAATAATGCCGGGTGGACGTCCACCCGGCCAAGTCTATTCTACAATTTCAATTTCCCAGCTGCCGTTAGTACTTTTCTCAGTGCTTGGTTTTGCATCTGCACCGTTCTGCGGGTCCTCATCATCATGCTCATACAATGCCAGCCGGGCCTCCATCGCCGAGGTCATGTACAGTTTGCCCGCTTCATCAACTACCAGTACAGCCTCCAGTTGCAGGTCTTTAGATAATTCAAGCCAACCCTGCAGCCCGGAAACCATCAGTGCCGTGGCGGCAGCATCAGCCTGTAAACCACTGGCAGCCAACACGGTAACTGCAACAATATCACTGACCGGCCTGCCGCTGCGGGGATCCAGAATATGTGCATATCGCTGGCCCTGATGCTCAACATAGCGCTGATAATTACCCGAGGTGAACACGGCATCATCCGCGGTGATTTCAATCAAGCCGATTAAACCCTGTTGCGGATGGCGAACAGCGATATGCCAATATTGGCGCTCAACTTCAGAATAAGCCCGCAAGTCACCACCGGTGTTCACAATCGCCGCAGCCACACCAGCGGCTTTTAGTTTGTCGACAATCAGGTCCACCGCATAGCCCTTGGCGATACCACCGAAATCGAGTTGGGTAGCCGGATTGCTACTACAAACACTATCGCCCTGAAAATACACACTTTGTGTGCTCGGCTGGTATTGCAGCCATTCATCGATGGCAACCGCTGATGGTGGTGGTGTCTGAATCGGGTAGTCGGAAGTATGAAAACCCCAGAGCGCAACCAAGCCACCAATACCCGCATTGAAGTTGCCACCGGTCTGCCGTTCCAGTTTTTGTGAAGCAATAATCAATTGTTTTAGTTTCTGGTCTAAGGGCGCGCAACGGCCTTGGCTAAACGCCCGATTAATACCTACCAGCATCCCCGCTTTCCAAGGGTGCCAATCATTATGCATCTGTTGTAAATCCTGCTGCACCTGCGCCAATATTTGTTGTGCCTGGGCTTTGTCTACATCAGCGAGGGTAATATCAACCAGCGTACCGAAAACATAAAACTGCGCGTGCTCGACAGGTTTTTGACAGGCGCTGAGCGAGCATATTAAGGCAACAACAAAAATCGTTTTTTTAAACATGTACATAGGCCATGTGCTGAAATTAGTTCAAGCTATTTTACTGCAATAACACGGGGGCGGCACCTCCAAGCACCGCCCCCTTCTTTGTTAATTACTGTTGCCAGTTAATGCTAACAAAATATGCACGACCTGCAGCGTTAAAACCAAAGGCCGGTTGATAAAACTCATCCAAGGCATTCTCTATTCTGCCCTCAAGGCGAAAACTACTTCCCAAAGGCATCCCCGCGCGCAGATTCAATAACGAGTAACTGGCAAGGGTGGCAGCAAAGTCTTCGCGTTTGCCGCTATAGAAAACTTCCGCTCCCAGCCATGCACCATTATCCCAACGACGGTCTAGTACCAAGCTAAACTTCTGTTGCGGTCGGCGCAGTAATTCGGCGCCAGTGGATTTATTTTCGGTGTCCTGTAAGGTGCCATTCGCCGTAAATTGCCAGTTTTTAGTTTGTACGGAGTATTCTGCTTCCAGACCCTCTATCTTCACCTGATTAATATTGATGGCTTGAAAGTCTACACCGGCAAAAGCAATCATCTCATCAATTCTGGTGCTGAACAGACTAATATCCAGGTTTTGACGGGTGGATATATTCCAGCGCAATGCCAATTCAACAGAGTCTGAGGTTTCCGCATTTAAGTTGGGCTTACCGGCGAATAAACCAAAAAAACCTGGAGAGTAAAGCTCGTTCATGGTCGGTGCACGATACGCTGTTCCATAGCTGGCAATGAGTTTTAAATTTTCTCCAAGCGCCAATCCCCAGGCCGCACTGCCACTGAAATTACTGCCATAGTCACTGCTGTCATCCAGACGCAGGGCAAACTGTCCATCACCAAAACCAGTTTCAATATCAAGCCCCGTATAGGCCGCGATATTGTTTCGGCTGTTATTGTAATTATCCCGGTTACGACCACTTTCGGTATCAAAATCAAGCCCGAAGGTCAGCTGCTGTTGGCCTAAATCTAAGCGCCCCTGCCAATCGGCGGATAAATGATCACTGGTCAATGCGCTGACGCCATATGCAGTCTGCGTATTTAGATTGTCCTTGGTATAACCCAGGTTAAGTGACTGTTGTAAATCACAGCGGCTACAAAAATTCCAGCTCAGGCCGAGTACACGCTGTTGGGAGTCGGAAATGCCCTGATCGAATTCATTTTCATTGTCGGTATACAACAAACTATAGCGGAAAGAACTACCCTCAGACACATTGTAGCGACCGCGCAGGGAAACATTCCAGGTATTAAAGCCGTCCTTGTCAGGGTCATAGGCAAAACCATTTTCATTTTGGGCAGAGAACCCACCACTGTCTCGCCAGTCTGCGGTCATGCTGAAGGCGCTATAGTCGTGATGGTAGCCCACTGAGGCGCTGACTTCTTTGCTGCCAAAACTCCCATAACTTAGGCGACTGCTTGCCTGGTTTGCTTCACGGGTAAATATCTGAATTACCCCGCCAATTGCATCCGCTCCATAAAAGCTGGCGCGCGGTCCGCGCACAATTTCGATGCGTTCTATTTGTGCTAGGGGTAAGTTTTCCCAGGCCAAGGAGCCGGTGTTGGTCGAATTTACCCGTACACCATCAATTAAAACCAGGGTGTGATTGGAATTAGTCCCGCGCATAAATAAACTGGTTTGTGCGCCTGCCGGCCCTGAACGAACGATATCAATACCGGTTTGCAGACGCAGCAATTCCAGCAGATCAGGGGCTTGGGATAACTCGATGGCAGTGCGGTCGATAATACTCACACTGGCGAGAGTGTCTTTCGCGGGTTCTTCAATCCGGGATGCTGTGACCTGCATAATATCGTTGGTATAGCTTTGTTGATTCGATAATTCTTCTGCCTGTACAGAAAGCACAGGGCAACACACAAACGCCAGCAACGAGGCTGGTAAAATTTTAAGGGTAGTGGTTTTCATGGAATTCCTCCGTTACGCTCACCCGCGATTGGCAAGTGGGAGGAGGATTTGGACAGAAAAACTGACCAAAATCGCCCGCCGCGATTTGCCGTTCAATAAAATTCAGGCCGGTCTCCGGACTTGCGATTTATGATTCTACGATACGCCTTCCCAGATGAATCCAGTGGCCAGAAAATTATTTTCTGAAGTATCGAATCTTCGCTTACCGTTGCGGGGGCAGTGCCGGACTTTAACCGGCTTCCCGTTTCAATGCTGCTCAAGCTCATTGCTGAGCAGGCATCACCTGAAACTTGTCCGGCAGCCAAGCTGCCGGGATGGGGAGTATAACAGCAAGTAAAACTGAGAGGGTTAAAACGAAGAATATAAATAAAAACTTAGCTCTCGCAGAGGCGCAGAGACCGCCAAGTTAGCATATGCATTTCTTTGCGATCTCTGCGTCTTTGCGAGATAGATTTGGTTTTTATTCAGTAATGATTAAACTACTGAGGCAGGGACTAGAGCATCCCCGTTTCAAGCCGTGCGACTTCCGACATCATCTGGGTATTCCATGGTGGATCAAATACCAACTCAACTTCAACGCTATCGATGGTGGGAATAATAGCAACTTTTGAACGCACATCATCAACGATAATTTCACCCATGCCGCAACCGGGTGCAGTCAGGGTCATCTGGATATACGCGGTCCGGTGGCCCGGGTCGGTGCGTTCCAGTTTGGCGCTATAGATAAGCCCCAAATCGACGATATTGACCGGGATTTCAGGATCATAACAAGTTTCTATCTGTGACCACATCAGGGCTTCTACATCGGTGTCGCTAGCATCTTCGGCCAGACTCGGGGGCAGCACAGGCTGTTTACCAATGGCATCAGCATCTTCACCCGCTATGCGAAAAAGGTTGCCGTCTACAAATACAGTAAAGGAACCCCCTAGCGACTGGGTGATATACCCCGGTGTACCTGCAGGAATTTCAACATGATCGCCACTGGGAATCATCACCACTGCACAATCACGCTCGAAACGCACCGGTTCTGAAGATTGTGAATACATGGTCTAAAGCGAATACGCAGGTTTATTTAATTTGCGACTGCTGGTAGTTTTTCTCACCAACCCGCTCAATTAAGTCCAGCTGGGTTTCCAGCCAGTCAACATGCTCTTCTTCAGAAACCAAAATAGAACGCAACAGATCGCGGCTGGCGAAATCATTTACAGATTCACAATAGGCAATACCGGCTTTGAGGTCAGGAATGGCATCCATTTCCAGCGCCAGATCACCCGTGAGCATTTCTTTGGTGGTTTCACCGATTCTCAATCGCCCGAGATTTTGCATATTGGGCATACCTTCCAGAAATAAAATACGGTCGATTAAAATATCCGCATGTTTCATTTCATCGATGGATTCAGCTTTTTCATATTCTGCCAGGGCGTGAAGACCCCAGTCCTGGAATATCCGTGAATGAAGAAAATACTGGTTAATCGCAATCAACTCGTTAAACAGAGCCTGATTGAGGTGCTCAATGACTTTAGCGTCGCCTTTCATTTTAAATCCTTATGTGTAGCCAGAAGAACAGGCACTTATTATACTGCTGATTGTTAGCTACGGTAAGTGGGGAGTGAATTTTTTGCGGTATTACTAAGTATATTAAGTCAGGACTGGGTCAAGCAACCACAGTTAAGGCGGGAACGGAGAAGCGCTGCCGGCTGGCTCCGGAATTCGCCATTGTTTCAGTAGCTGCGCTGACTTGCTCAAGGATACGCACAGCCTCAGTTGCACACTTCCCACAAGTAGTCGCAACTCCGGTAGCCAAGGATAACTCCCGCAAGGTGGTTACACCATCCGCTGCGGCAGCTTTAATGGCGTTCTCATTGACAGCATTGCAAATGCAGATATACATACAGTAACCAAAAACTTGATGAATAACTCTATTTAAATGCAAATGAGAACCATTGTCAACTAGAAAGATATCGTAATTACTGTTTTCCGCCCGATTTATTTTCCAATATCAGATTATCAACCTGATTCTTTTCATAACCCTAAATCGGCCCAAAGCGGATTTCGCTATTAGCTGCGCGGAAAAATAACTAGGAAAAGCAGGGTGACCGCCACTGAAACTTTCTGGTTCAGGCTTGTTGGTTCAACAGGTGCGGTTCGAAGTGCTCTAGTGCCCGCCGGTAAACATCCCGTTTAAAGGAAATTACATTACGCGCAGGATACCAATAATCCACCCAGCGAAAACAGTCGAATTCAGGGCTGTCATGACAATCGAGCTGCAGGCATTCTTCTTTACCGACTAATTTTAGTAAAAACCACACTTGCTTCTGGCCAATACACAATGGCTTGGAGTGGTGTCGCACATACCGTTGCGGTAGTTTGTAACGCAACCAGCCCGGCGTTGCTGCCACCAGCTCAACATGTTCGGGCTGCAGGCCGGTCTCCTCTTCAAGCTCGCGATACATGGCTTCTTCCGGGGTTTCATCGGTGTTCATTCCACCCTGGGGAAACTGCCAGCCATTTTTGTGCACCCGCCGACCCCAAAAAAGGCGCGTGTCAGATTCACGGTAAATAATAATACCAACATTCGGGCGATAACCATCCGGATCAATCACAGCCTGTTCCTAAAATATATTTCATGCGCTATATGCTAATCTATATCCGCAATAACTGGTAAGATTTCTTCCATTTCAAGCAGATTAAAATTTCCTTTGGCCACACACTACAAAACCGATGCGACACAATTACCCTAAAGCCACATTGTTTACGCTGGTTACAGTCTGCCTGCTGAGCCTGCTGCTTGCCTTAAAAGTTGGCTCAGTTGCCATCAACTGGTCGGACCTGTGGCAAATTATTAGCGGTAGAGAAAATGAATGGCGCGACTTGGTTATGCAGTTACGCCTGCCACGCGCACTGGCTGCATTGTTAACCGGCGCTATGCTGGCAATGGCCGGCTGCTTAATGCAGGTATTGCTACGCAACCCGCTTGCCGACCCCTACATTATGGGTGTTTCCGGGGGTGCTGCCTTCGCTGCTTTAAGCGCCATGTTGTTGGGGATATCCGCTGCCTTGATTCCGGCGGCAGCATTTGCCGGAGCACTGGTTTCAATCTTGTTGGTTTTCGCTATTTCCCGTGGCAGCGGTCCTTGGAGTAGTACCCGCATGTTACTTAGCGGTGTAGTACTGGCTGCCGGCTGGGGTGCCTTAATCAGTTTAATCCTTGCGCTTGGGCCAGATAACTCCCTGCGCGGCATGCTTTTCTGGCTGATGGGTGATCTCAGCAATGCCCGCATTCCACTGGCGGTGTGGATCGCGTTTCCCATACTGCTATTACTACTAATGCTGCGTTCGCGCAGCCTGAACATTCTCGCGCTGGGCGAAGTCACCGCCGCCGCATTGGGCGAAAATACCCGTCACCTGGGCTGGTTTATTTACCTGCTGGCTTCACTGTTAACTGCCATGGCGGTTTCCATTGCTGGCAGTATTGGCTTTGTCGGCCTGATTATTCCCCATGCCATGCGCTTACTAATCAGCAATGATCACCGCTTGTTGCTACCCGCCAGCGCACTTGCAGGCGGCAGTTTTTTAATTCTCGCCGACACCCTGGCTAGAACCATTGCTGCCCCCTTACAATTACCGGTAGGTGTGATTACCGCACTAACCGGCGTACCGCTGTTCCTCTACCTGCTGCATCGGGCGAGGATCCACTCATGAACAACACTTGTTTATTGCGCACCCGCGGTCTCGCCCTGTCCATCCCCGGGCGTGTGCTACTGGATGATCTTAACTGGCAGATCCAAGCCGGTGAGTGCTGGGCACTATTGGGACGCAATGGCAGTGGAAAATCAACACTATTGCACACCCTTGCCGGTATCCGACCGGCACAAACGGGTGCTATAGAACTCCCCCATGAAGGCAACTTACAGTCGGTCACTAAATTACCACGCCGCACAATTGCCCGGCAAATGGCGCTGCTACAACAACACACCACCTACCCCTTTGATGCCACCGTAGAGCAAATGGCATTGGCAGGCCGACATCCGCATCTGGGAGCATGGCAGCAAGAGTCTGCCAAAGATTTTGCCATTGTCAGTCAGGCACTTGAGGACATGCACCTGAGCGGTTTGGAAAAACGCAATGTCAGCAGCCTATCTGGCGGTGAAGCCAGACGCCTGGCATTCGCCACCATGCTGGTACAGCAAGCCCCCCTGTTATTGCTGGATGAACCCAGTAACCACCTCGACATCGGCCATCAAATACAGATAATGCGCAAGTTGCGGGCGTTAATTGAGACCGACAGCAGTAAAAATAATGGCAGTGCGGCACTAATCGCCATCCACGACCTCAACCTGGCTGCGCGTTTTTGCTCGCATGTGTTAATGCTCTTCGGTGACGGCCGTTACCTCGCAGGACCGCTGGATGAGGTGCTCAGCAGCAAACAATTATCCGAGCTATACGACTACCCGATAGAGCAATTACTCTGGGATCAAGGTCGTTGTTTTTTGCCGGGGTAAGGCCGGCAGGGTGGGCATTTATGCCCACGCGCAGGCTGCCTCGCAGAGCTTTTAGTTTATGTTAAAACCTCACTAAAATAGCCACGCACATAACTCACCAATGCCTTAACAAACCCCAGAACATTATTAATATCATCACCCACCATTTCCAACATCAACACTCTGCCACTCTCAACCCCCACACTCCGCCTGCCCCACTCCCCACACTCGTCATTCCCACGCAGGCAGGAACCCAGCAAACGAAACCACCAGCCCTTTAACTAATCCCCGAACATTGCTACTATCATCACACCAAGCTATTAACCCGAACAGCAATACAAAAGGGATTTTCAATGACTTCAAATGAAGAACAACTTTTTCTTCAACAACTGGATAAAAAACTCTGGACTGCCGCCGACAAGCTGCGTTCAAGCCTCGATGCTTCCCAGTACAAGCACGCTGTTCTCGGCCTGATTTTCTTAAAATATGTTTCCGACAGCTTTGATATCCGCCGCCAACAGTTCAGCGGGCAGTTTACCGACAAAAATAACAATAAATCCGACAGCTTCTCTTTTTCAATTCCACAATTAGTCGCTAAACTATTCCGCAATTAGTCGCTAGACTATTCCACAATTAGTCGCTAAGATACATACTAATTGGTCAATTTATTGAAATATATGCACTTGTACCCTCGCTACATGGAGCCCACACTGTTAGGCGCATTGAAAGACACACCGGTTGTGTGTCTTTTAGGGCCTAGACAATCAGGAAAAACCACACTGGTACGGCAATTACAACCGCAGCGGGACTATTTAAGCTTTGATAATCAAAATTTGCTGGATACCGCCAGGAATGACCCGCTTGGTTTTGTTCAAGGCTTGCCTGATTCGGTCATCCTGGATGAAATCCAGCGAGTACCAGAGTTATTGCCAGCTATTAAAATCGCTGTTGATGAGCAACGCACACCGGGTAGATTCCTGCTTACCGGTTCAGCCAACTTGTTACTGCTACCCAAGGTTCAGGAGTCTCTGGCTGGGCGGATGGAAGTTGTGCAGCTACACCCCCTCTCAGAGATGGAAAAACAGAGCAGTCAGAACAGCTTGCTAGGTACCCTGCTAGCAGGTGAAATTAAGACCAAAATCAATACAAGTGATGATATTGTGCAAGGGATTCCTGAGGCTATCTGCAGCGGGGGCTATCCTGAACCCAACCAGCGTACTGGAAGCCGTGCCCGGCAATGGTATAAGCAATACTTAAATGCCATTATTCAACGGGATGTTAAAGACATTGTAACGATTAACCACGAAAACGAAATGCTAAAGTTAATGGGTCTGCTCGCCTATCAAACCGCAAACCTCGTGAATGTCAGCAACCTGTCTAACGATCTAGGTCTGGACCGGCAAACAACTGAAAAATACATCAGTATTCTGGAGCGCCTGTTTCTGATCAGGCGATTGCCGGCTTGGCATTCATCGAATGCCAAGCGTCTGATAAAAACGCCAAAAGTGCATATAGTTGATTCCGGTCTTGCTGCCGTGCTAAATCGTTTAAGTGTTAAAGACTGGCATACTGAAAGCACCAGTTTTGGCGCCCTGCTTGAAAGTTTTGTTGTGCAACAGCTGATTTGCCAGGCTGGCTGGATTGATAATGACCTGGTTTTTTCCCATTATCGCGATAAGGATAAAGTGGAAGTGGATCTGGTCATTGAACAGGGCCGTAAGATATGGGCTGTAGAGGTTAAGCGAGCGGCGCGGATAAACCCTCGTGATGGTAACGGATTGGCTAAACTTGCATCCAGGGCAGGCAAAAACTTTGCCGGTGGCATACTACTGTACTCTGGTACCAACTGTTTACCGCTAAAGGCTAATAACTGCTTCGCAGTCCCCATGGATAGACTATGGCAATAATTAACGAAGACCAACTAGAACAACTCTGCCTTAACTGGTTTCGCGAACAGGGCTGGGGCTATGCTTATGGCCCTGATATTGCCCCCGATAGCAACGCTCCCGAGCGCAGCGACTATCGTCAGGTGGTGCTACAGGGGCGTTTGCTAAACGCATTGCAGATTTTCAACCCTGCCATACCGCTAAACAAGCTCGAAGAAGTGGCGGTAAGCATCTGCACGCCTGAATACCCGGTACTGGCCAAGAGTAATAAAGCATTTCACCAGCAATTACTGGATGGTGTGGCAGTCAGTTGGTCTGAAGGCGATAAAGAAAAACACGAGCGGGTTCGACTAATCGACTTTAATAATGTCGCTAACAATCAGTTCCTGGTGGTTAATCAGTTCACCGTGCTTTGCTCAAGCAACAACCCATCCAGGTACACAGCCGGGGTGAACTGCGCGATGAGCTGGGAAAACGCCAGGCGGGTGGGATTATTTTCACCACAGTGCAGAAGTTTTCCCTGTTAGATAGTGAAACTGAGCACCCTGCCCTAAACCGGCGAGAAAATATCGTAGTTATTTCCGATGAAGCCCACCGCAGCCAATACGGCCATCAGGCCAGGCTGGATACTAAAACCGGCCAATACAAATACGGTTATGCCAAACACTTGCGCGATGCCCTGCCATTGGCATCCTTTATTGGCTTTACCGGCACACCCATAGCAACCGATGACCGCGACACCCGGGCGGTATTTGGTGATTATGTCAGTATCTATGACATCCAGGATGCAGTAGATGACGGTGCCACTGTCCCCATCTATTACGAAAGTCGACTGGCAAAGCTGGATATAAATAACGAAGCTATTGAGCAGCTCAATGAGGATGTCGAAGAGGTTATTGAAGATGAAGAAGACCTGAGTGCCCGCGAAAAAACCAAAGGCCAATGTAGTGCGCGAGCAAAAATACAGTGATCGACTGCTGGCAACCTTGCGCAAATATCATAACCGCGCCATTGAAACCGCTCAGGTTATTGAAGAATTGATTACGATGGCCAAAGATTTTCAGGATGAACTGGCCAGAGAAAAAGACCTTGGCCTTAACCCTGATGAACTCGCCTTCTACGATGCTTTGGCTAATAATGAATCGGCGGTGCGTGAATTAGGCGATGAAATACTTAAAAAAATTGCCCACGAAATTACTGAAAAGTTACGCCGCAGCACCACCGTCGACTGGCAGGTGCGAGATAGTGTACGGGCGAAGTTAAGAAACCTTGTGCGGATCACACTACGCCGCTGGAAGTATCCACCGGATATGCAAAAAGAGGCGATTGAACTGGTGTTGAAACAAGCAGAGGTTTTGTCTAATTCCTGGAGTATTAAAGACTTTCCGGGTTAATTTCAAGTGCCGCTGCGTTACGCCTGCTGCTAAGACACCCTACGCAAAAAAAGGGGACGGCAGCTTAAGGTACCGTCCCCGGTAGCTTGCCTAGCCGTAGGTATAGCTTGATTGTAGGCCTAGCGGTATACCTAGCGCCCAGTAAGCGAGCAGGTATAGCGTCCAGAGCACCATGAAGGTAATCGAATACGGTAGCATCAGCGCGGTAATGGTGCCGATACCACTGGTTTTAATATAGCGTTGGGCATAGACTACAACCAGCGGGAAATACGGCATCAGCGGGGTGATGATATTGGTGGTGGAATCACCCACACGATAAGCCGCCTGTGCCAGATCCGGGGATATCCCCAGCTCCATCAACATCGGTACAAAAATAGGTGCCAGTAGCGCCCATTTTGCGGATGCCGAGCCAACAAACATGTTGACCACCCCGGTTAATACCACGATCCCGGAAATTGTTAAGGCACTGGGCAAGCCCATGCTTTTAAGCGCAGCCGCGCCTTTCAATGCCAGCAAAATCCCAAGATTTGATTGAGAAAATGCATAGATAAACTGGGCGATAAAGAACATTATCACCAGGTAGTAGGCCATGCTGTGCATCGCCTTGGTCATACCTTCAATAATATCTTTAGAGCTTTTTACTGTGCCCGCTTTTATACCGTAGACGATGCCCGGCAATAAAAACAACACAAAAATCAGCGCCACAATGGATGCCATTAACGGTGCGCCCAATTCCGTCAGCGAACCATTAGGTCCGCGCCAGGCGGAGTCTGCCGGATAGGCTACAAAGACCATCACCGCAACGGCTATCAGCATGGACCAAAGCGCCGCGCGCAATCCGCGGCGTTCGTTCTCCTCCAAGGGATCCATAGTCGGTAAGTCCTGGAGATCATCATCCAGTTTACTTGCCATTAATCGCGGCTCAACGACTTTATCGGTGAGGAACCAACCAACCGCAATAATCAATAGCGAGGATGAGGCGGTAAAGAAAAAGTTATTTAGCGGATTCAGAATAATTGCAGGATCGATGATTTGTGCACCAGCCTGGGTAATACCCTGCAACATCGGGTCGATGGCGGAGGGCACAAAATTAGCAGAAAAACCACCTGAAACACCGGCAAATGCCGCTGCAATTCCGGCCAGCGGATGTCGCCCGGCAGCATAAAATATAACCCCGCCCAATGGAATCACTAATACATAACCGGCATCGGCGGCGGTATGGCTGACAATCCCGACAAGAATGATCATCGGGGTCAATAACCATTTAGCAGTTACCGACATCATCGAACGCAAACCCGCGTTGATAAAGCCTGTATGCTCGGCAACCCCTATCCCCAGCATCGCCACCAAGACCACACCAATCGGGTGAAAATGCGAGAAATTAGTGACCAGAGAGGAGAAAAAGGTGGCCATTGAGGCACCCGACAACTGATTTACTATTACCAGTGGATCTCCGGTTCTAGGATCTGTTAAACCGTAATCAATATATGATAAAACCCAGGAAAGCACCCAGACTATACACAATAAAGCGATAAACAAAATGGCTGGATCCGGCAACTTGTTGCCTACCCGTTCTACCATCGCCAGCGATCGCTGAGTAAAGCTATCCCTCTGGGTTGTGGTCTCCGTCATGCGTAACTCCTTTTTTATAGTGACAACAGTCTACCTAAACCGCGAAAACAATGAAAGCACCATAAATCTTAAGCAACACGAGTTAGCCGTCCAGCCCTAGCATGCCCGGGAAGGTCAGTTGTTTGTTTCAGGATCGGTCGCGCGCGCGTTGCTCATACATTTCCCAAATTCCAGCTAATGACCGCCCATACGCCCATCACCGGAATGAACAACATGGCGATTTGACTCAGGCTTAAACCCAGCACGGTTAAACCTTTAAATATCCAGCTGGCGGTAACATCACTGCCGTGATACACCACGGTGTCGAGTCCTCGGTCAGAGTAGCCGGAGCTAATTTTGACTTTTTATCTCATCGCCTGGGCAGTCTCACATGGCGGGTTTAAAGGCCCGCTTTAGATCAAAAGCCTCGCCTTAGATTGCTGATAGGGTGGTGAGTCAATTAACTCAGATTTAGGTGGTTGCGTAGAGACCTAGCATGTAGTCGCGACAAAAAATCTTTATCAGAGTAACAGCGAAATCAGAAATGGAATTCTGTTCTGATACCTTGATCAGGCTTGCAAGAATGTATTTACTGTAATCCCGGCTTGTTTCACGATGGCATGCAAGGTGCCTTCGGGCATATCGCCAGGATGATTGGGAATGGTGGTGTAGTTCTGACTTGTTGGGTTGAACCAGATTTCATGGCTCCCGGCGGCTTGCCGATCAAATACAAAGCCGAGCTTTTTAAGCTTCTTGATAATCTGCCGGTATTTAAACCCTGCTAGTCGTCCCATCAGGTGTTGAGGATCAAGGGGTATTCAAACGACTTCTTAATAGTTGTTAGCTGAGTTTGTTGATGGCTCTCAGTCTTCGCTTCCAGCAGTTTCTTGGCCACATCTCGCGCAATTTCCAGGGTCTCGGTAATGGTGCGACCCTGAGCGACCAGTCCGGGTATATCCTCACTGGTTGCTAGGTATACGCCTTCTGAGAGTTTTTTAATGTGTAAGTTAGCGATTTTTTCCATGGTTATTCCCGTTTACCCTGTGGCATTGGCTTTTTGTTTTAGTTGCTCGGCTTCAAAAAAGGTATCAATCAACTGGGCAATCTGTTGACGGGGCTTAGGCCCGAGTTTCTCAATTTGTTCTGTAAGCATGAGGTATGAAGTATATTATATCTTATTGAGCATAAATTGCCCTGATTGTCGATTTAGCTGGGTGCTAATCGTTATAGTTATATACCCTAACTCTAGGCAGACCACGATATTGATCTATCTTGAGGTTATGGGTATAAGTAAATACAGTTTATATTAACCACCTGGAGAAACAACATGAAATATATGGCACTAATTTATGCGGCTGAGAATGCGGGTCCACAATATGATACGGACGAGTTCAATCAGTTGATTGAAGAATATCAAAGCGCAACTGAGCAGTTCGAGAGTGATGGCGTACTAGTATCAGGGGATGCTTTGCAAGACATCAATACTGCAACAACCATCTCTATTCGCGAGGGTAAGACAGAAACAATCGATGGCCCATTTGCAGAAACTAAAGAGCAGCTTGGCGGCTATTATCTGTTTGATTGTGAAAGTCTTGATCAAGCACTGAAGTATGCTGCAATGATACCTTCTGCCAAATATGGCCGCATAGAGGTTCGACCACTAATGGATTATTCTGAATAATTGCAGGGTAATCTATTTCTACACATGGCGGTAAGCGAGGGGTTATTATTCCTGACACAGTAACTTTCCAAAACCAAATTCACGACTTGGTGAAGGTGCATTGGGGGCGGATTGTTGCGCTACTTGCTAATCTTCTCAAGGATATAGGCTTGGCTGAAGACGCTATGCAAGATGCGTTTGAGTCGGCGCTGGTTCACTGGAAAAAAAATGGCATTCCGCAAAACCCCCAAGCCTGGTTGTTTACAACCGCCAAACATAAAGCCCTGGATAAGCTCAGAAGGGCACAAAATTATCATTTAAAGCAGCAACAATATCAACACTTATTAGACACAAAATCTAGCTCTGAAATAAGTGAAGAAGATTACTCTATTCCCGATGAGAGGCTGCGCTTGATTTTTACCTGCTGCCACCCAGCTTTAGACTCAAGCACAGCGGTTGCTTTGACATTAAGGTTATTAGGCGGCTTAACAACTAGCGAAATCGCTAAAGCGTATCTGCTTAGAACAGATACTATGGCGCAAAGGCTGGTGCGGGGTAAAAGAAAAATAAAACAAGCATCTGTTCCATATATTATCCCGGAGAAAACCGAGTTTTCTGGGAGGCTAGATAGTGTATTAACTGTTTTATATCTTATTTTCAATGCAGGATATTCGGCTACAAGTAGAGATACTGCACAGCGGCAAGAGCTCTGCCAAGAAGCACTCAGGCTTACGCAAATATTATTAAGGCTCTGTGCTGAAGAGTCTGAGGTTAAAGGTTTATTGGCCTTAATGCTACTGCATGACTCAAGGCAAGCAGCTAGATTTAGTCAACAAGGAGAATACATTCCGCTAGAATTACAGAAGCGTAGTTTGTGGGGCCAGCAGCAACAAGATAAAGGCTTACAGTTAGTGCAGTCTGCGCTTAAACAAGGGCAGATTGGTAGTTATCAGTTACAAGCCGCGATTAGCGCCATCCACGCTGAAGCTGAAGATTATTCCTCTACAAATTGGCACGAAATTATCTTGGTATATGATGAACTGTTAAAAGCAAATCCGACAAATGTAGTAAGGCTGAATCGCTTGGTGGCCGTATCTCAAGTTGAATCACCCATGAAGGTTATAAAAGAGCTTAACCAGTTAGAATCTTCTTTAAAAAAACTACCAACCATTTTATGCTGTAAAGGCAGATTTATTAGCTAAATTAGGGGATGATCCGGTAGCAATAGGATATTATGCAAAAGCCATAGAGCTAAGCGATAATTTGCCGACTAAGAAGTTTTTACTCAAGCAGCAACGTGCTTGTCTGAATAAGGCTTAGATATGTCACAGTAAAAGACCACTTCCCACAGCTTAGAACCAGAAACGCAGTCCGGCAGCATCCCGGAAAAACTCCAAAGCCGTAGGTGCGTTAAAGTTGAAGTAGTCACTTTGCTTTTTCAGTTTTTTGAACACCGTCATAGGTGCTTCATCGGTCCAGTCAGATAGCTGCACTATGTAGTCGCAATCGACGCGAATATGCTCGCCACCTCGCGGTTCAATAATGATGGCGCCATACATCCCGGTTTGTTCCTGAAAAGCACTGTGAGAGTGGTACCAAATACTAAATGCGTGCTAGGGCACCCTGCGCCTAATCACGGCCTTCGGATTAACAATTTTACTTGGATCCAAGCTAATTTAATGCTTGTAAGGTAATATTTCTGTGGCTTTAGGGGAGTTTTCGTTCGCTGGCGCGTTGCTCATACATTTTGCCCAAATTCCAGCTAATCACCGCCCATACACCCATCACCGGAATGAACAACATGGCGATTTGACTCAGGCTTAAACCCAGCACGGTTAAACCTTTAAATATCCAGCTGGCGGTCACATCACTGCCGCGATACACCACGGTATCGATAAAATTCTTGGCTTTATATTTGGTGGCGCGATCAACTACTGTGAATAACATTTCCTTGAGCGGGCCGATCAACCCATAATTCATCGAGCGTTGGGCTACCTGCACTGAGGCAAACAACACTAATGTCATTGAGCTGCCAATCACCAGCATGCCGGCAGCCAGCAGGAACGGCATTAATACCATAGTTTTCGGCATACCCAGCCAGGCGATGATCCGGGAAGTGAGCACGAACTGTAAAACAAATGCGATCAGGTTTACGGCTAAATCAAGGTTGCTGAAAAATATTGTGCGGGCACTGCCTGCTTCTGGGATTTGTTCAGATACTAAATACGCCAGGCCGTTATATAAAAATGTGGCGGTTAAATTGTGAGCCAGCATCAACAGGCAGATAAAAATCAAATATTTCGAATTGAATACCTTCTGCGCACCTTCCCAGATACTACCGCCGATCACCGATTCAGCACGGGCTGTGCGTGCCCGTGATTCAGTGTGCCGACCCAGCCAGACAGCAGCAATAGTAGCAGCAAATAACAAGCTGGCACCTGACAACATTAAACCACCTTCACCGATAGAGCCGGCAACGCTACTGGTTATCAATGGTCCAAAAACCGCGCCCAAACTGCCACCTGCAGCGATAGTGCCAAACAATCTGCGCGCCTGTCCGGCACGAAAGATATCTGCCATAAAGCTCCAGAAAATAGACACCACAAACAAATTAAACACACTCAACCAAACATAATAAACTCGTTGTGTCCAAATATCCGGCATGCCATCTTTAAATAGCCAGGCAAAAACCAACAAATTACTAATGAAGAAAAGATAAATTCCGGGAAGAAAATAACGGCGTTTAAAGTTGCTGACCAGATAGCCAAACAAAGGCACTAACAACAGCATTGTGGCAAAAGTTGCGGTATATAACCAATGTAGATTCTGGGTATCGGCTGCCGCTATCGCTCCACGAATAGGACGCAGCATAAAGTAGCCGGTTAACAACAGGAAAAAATATATAAATGCAATTGACAGGCACTGCCATTCGCCCGACTCGATTTTTAGTAAACGCGCAAGATAACCGCTTTGTTGTTGCCCCTCAGTTGCCAACATTAGTGTGCTGTATCACTACCGGACTCGGGCTCGGGCTCGGGTTCAGGTTCAGGTTCAGGTTCGACCAATTTTTCAAGCTCCAGTGTGTCGGTATAAGAACTCGATGATTCTGATGAGTTAGTTGTTGGCTCCTGGATACTAACTTGTTGACCGGGCCGCAAGCGCTCAGCACCCCGTATCACAACTTTATCACCTGCCTGAAGGTCGCCTTCCACCGCAATCCACTGCTGCTCGCTGATACCGGTTTCAACCTTCACTTGCCTAGCCTTTCCTTCCGCTGAAATAACAAATACTGCCGCACCCTGACTGCGTAAAACCAACGCATCCCGTGGAATCGCAAGCACCTCAGCGCTAGTTGCTACAGGTATCCGCACCCGCAGTGCTTGTCCGACAGGATAGGCCTTTGCTGGCAAATCCAGACGCATTTCATATACATGGGTACGCTCATTACCCACTGCTACCAGGGTGCGAACGGGCACCATCATACTGCCAGCATTGCTTGTAATTTCGAGCTTGTCACCGCGTTGACTAAACGGCATATATTCCAATGGTGCGCGCGCAACTACTTCCAAATTGTTATCATTAACCAGTCGCAAAACTTCAGTACCGACAGCCAGTCGCTCACCTGGGTTACTTAAACGCGCCACTACTACACCGGGAAAGGGTGCGCTGATTTTACTGCGCATCAACTCATCTTTGACCTGTTCCAGACGGACTTCTGCCACCGTTAAATCGCTCTCGGCAACCTGTCGATCAGCAACCGTTTGTTCGTATTGCGTAATTGAGGCAAGATTTTTCTTTGCTAGCTTGCTCAAACGCTTTTCTTCCGCTTGCAAGAAGTTCAGGCGGGCTTTTTCGCGCGCTACCTGTGCCACCAACTCGCGTTGCTGCAATTTGAAGCGAGTATCATCAATGCGGGCAATGACTTCACCTTTTTCTACCCGCATGCCGATATCTGCAATCGCTAACAAACGCCCGCTGACCTCTGCAGAAATTCGCGCATCCTCCCGGGATACGACCGTACCCGGCATCATTGCGGTAGCGACCATCGCGCGAAATTCCACTTCCTGCACTTGCACCTGGGGAGGTGGCCGTTTAGGTTGTGCTGCAACCGGGAAACTACAAAGCAGCATAAATATAGCGCTCAGCAGCACAGCTATTACTTGTTTAGATTTCATTATCAGGCCAGCTCTTGTTGTGGATTATGGGTTGTACTGCCTTTAGGGTCTTCGTCTTTACGATCTTCGTTCATGCGCAACAAACTGGGCAGCAGCAAGAGGGTAAACACTGCTGATACCAACATCCCGCCAACAATTACGGCGGCCATGCCACGGTACAGTTCAGTGCCGGAACCCGGCATCAGCATCAACGGCAACATCCCAAAGATACTGGTCATTGTGCTCATCAAAATAGGCCGCAAACGCAGGCGCACAGCAGACTCCACCGCATCCCGGCGCGACATGCCCTCGCGTTCCGCATCGCGAGCACGATATACCAGCAAGATGGCATTATTAACCACCAGGCCCAGCAAGATTACAAAACCAATCATAGTGAGCAAATCCATCGCCTGGCCGCCACTTGATTTCAATACTAGATCCATGATGCGGATACTTATAATACCGCCAACGGTGGCCATCGGTATGCTCAGCACTACCAACAATGAGTCGCGGAAAGACTTAAATAGTGCTGAAATCAACAAATACAGAATTATGATTGCCAATAGAAAACTGCCTGACATGCTTTTTAGTGCTTCCGCCAATGCCTCAGCGCTACCATGATAAGCAATCTGACCACCAGCGGGCATTAATGGCTCTATCTGCGGCACCACTTCAGACTTGATAGTAGCAATTGCATCTTCCAACGGCATCCCCTGCGGCGGGGTAACTTGCAAGGTCAAAGTGCGACGGCGATCAATCCGGCGAATCTCTGTAGGGCCGGCTGTTCTAGTCACCTGCGCCAGTTCACCAACCGTTTGAATCTCACCGGATGGAGTAGCCAGCGGTAACGCCGCGAGTTCTTCGGGCGTGTCCCACTTATCTGCTCTGAGGATAATATTCAGGCGCCGCGAACCGTCAAAGTATTCACCTAAAAATGCACCCGAACCTAAGGCTCGAACCGCGGTGGCGGTCAATGCCCGGTTCCAGCCTACTTCGGCAATCCGGCGGTCATCAGGGATCAGGCGAATTTCAGGCTCAGCCAGCTCAAGACCCGGCAAAGGTCGCACATTGGCACCAGGCAGCGCTTGCATAATTGCGCCGAAACCCACTTGGCCCGCTGCTAACAGCGACTCAAAATCATCCCCCTGGAGGTCAACATCAATACTCCGGCCACCGCGCGATCCACGGAATACCGGCGCGCGCGAAAGAAAGCCGAAAGTATCGGGAAAGCCCTGCAATATTTGACCATTCACAAGCCCGATAATTCGATCCATATCCTCTGGGTCCTTTGCCTGCAAACCAAAGAAAGCACCGCTGCCGAAGAAACCCAGGAAGTAATTTCCAATTTCTGGAGCTTTACCTTTGAGGTATGGAGAAAAACGGCTGTCTATTACTGAAGTCAGTTCCGCTTCTGCGGTATCAGCATTCAAGCCCGGGGGAGTCACGATGAACCCAAAGGCAAAGTTTTGCTTGCCTTCAGGCAAATAATCTGCCGAAGGTTTCAGCATCAACGCTAATAAAATCGGTATGATTGTGAGCCCCAGCACCCACGACCAGCGACGGCGTTGTGTATTGGTAGCAGCCATGATTTTGTCCGTTATCGCCCGCCACCAATGGCTGTGTTTATCCTCAAAAACACCCTCTCGAATCCAGCGGGATGCGGCTGTGGGTAACACAGTGATAGCGACTAATAACGATGCAACCACCGACACCGAAATAGTAATGGCAAGGTCAGCAAATAACTGACCAGCTTCATCTTTCAAGAACACCACCGGCATAAAAATGGCCACCGTGGTTGCAGTTGAGGCGACTAATGCACCCCACACCTGAGCGGTGCCGCGATCACTGGCTTCATCGCCTTCCAGCCCCTGCTCTCGCTGCCTGAATATATTTTCCAGCACCACAATGGCCGCATCTAGCACCATGCCGGTAGCAAAAGCCATGCCAGCCAGAGAAATTATATTCAGCGTTCGACCGCTTAAATCGAGCACTATGAATGCCGAGAACAAACACAGCGGAATAGCCATTGCAACGATAAGGGTTGCTCGAAAACGCCGCAAAAACCACCATAGCACCGTCACCGCAAGCAACATACCCAGAATCAAATTGTTGCGCACCATGCGGATTGAAGCTTTTATATAGATGGTTTCATCATAGCTCTGGGAAATTCTTAAACCTTCAGACGCCAATAAATTGGCTTCCATCTCAAGTACAGCCGCTTTGATGCCGTCCATGACCTCAAGTACATTAACCCCGGTTTCTGGGCTAACATTCATAGCGATAGAGGGGCCGCCGTTTTGGCTGATAACACCAGTACGATCTTGTAACACCCTAGCCACAGTGGCAATATCGCGCAAGTGGATAGAGTGGTTGTCACGCCACTCAAGTACTAGGTCCCCCAATGCTCCGATATCATACTGACCCGCAAAACGGATGGTGTAGCGCCTCCTACCAACATCCGCCGTACCCGCCGAGATATCTTTATTATTGCCCAAACGCGAACCAATACTGGTGATATCTACACCAAGGCTGGCGGCCTTGTACGGGTCAAAAGTAATCCGTACTTCATCCCTGCGACCACCAAATGCTCCGCTGCTTGCAACCCCTGGCACCCGTTCCAGCCGGGGCAGCACAAACTCCTCAATAAAGCTCTGATAAGAAGCAATATCGCGCGGATTGTTCTCTTGTGTCTGAATTGCAAACCAGGCAATCACATTACCAAAGCCACCTCCACCCACATTGATAACCGGCTCAGTAATATCAACGGGATAACGCGGCACTTGGTTGAGTGCATTCATCACCTCTACCAACGCCCGACCCATGTCGGTATCAATATCAAACTCAAGGGTGATTGTTCCCTGGCCCAGGGATGAGCTTGAGGACATCTGGCGCACACCTGGAAGGCCGCGCAGCACATTCTCTTGCGGTTCAATAATCTCGGATTCTATTTCCAACGGTGCGGCTGCGCGCCAACCGGTTTCAATTGATATTACCGGGCGCTCAATATCCGGTGACAACTGTACAGGTAAGCGAAACAAAGAGATTACCCCAAACAGAATGATTAATATCCCGGCAACTGCAACAGCCACTCGGTTTCTAAGTGAGGCGCGGGTTAGTTGCATCGCTGAAATCCTAATCTGAGGTTTGTTTTAGTGAGTTTATATAGACACAACATTCCGTCATTTTACGCTGAAATGATGCTCTTGTATAAAACCAAAGGCAGAAAGTTCTATTTATCCGGTAGAATGAAAACATGAAGCTGACTGCCATCAACATATACCCGCTTAAATCCTGCCACCGGGTTGAGCTAAATGAGGCCCTGATCACCCCGCTGGGACTTGCCCACGACCGCCATTGGATGCTGGTTGATGATAAACATCGGTTTATTAGCGCGCGAAAGTATCCGCAACTACTTCGATTGTCTGTAGATATTAGGTCTGCCGGCTTTGTGGCAGCCTACAAAGGTCTACCGGGAATATATATTCGTTACCCAGAAAACACTGCCGAACGTTACCCAGTGACCATCTGGAAAGATGAGGTAGCGGTTCTCGATGCCGGAGACACCGCTGCTGACTGGTTCAGCCAGGTAATCGGCAAGTCCTGCCGCTTGGTGTGGTCCTCTACCGAAAGCGCGCGCAGGCTAAAACCCGGCAACTATCCGCCACCCACAATGCCTGCTGGGGAACGACAAATTACTTTTACCGATGGCATGCCTATTTTGCTGACCAACACAGCCTCGCTGGATGAGCTCAACTCACACCTTGATGAAACAGTCTCCATGCACAGATTCAGAGCCAACATTGTGGTCGATGGGCGACAGGCATGGGAAGAAGAAAGTTGGCAACGAATTCGTATTGGCGAACTAGAACTACAGGCAACTAAAACCTGTGTGCGCTGTATCTTAACCACAGCCGACCCGCAAACCGGGGTGCGTGACCCCCAACGGGAACCGTTAAAAACGCTATCTCGAATTCACTGCCAAAAAAACCGAGGGGCTATCTTCGGAATGCAGTTTGTGGCTCTTAACAGTGGTACCGTTAAGATCGGTGATCATCTGAAAATAGAGTAATTTTCCTACTTGCATCAGCTCGTAACGAGAGTACAATTTCCCATATAATGTACCAATATATAACTCATAATCATATGCGCAACCATGATTTTGGCAGGATGCCAGCTCAAACATGCTAAATACCAATAAACAAAACTGGGACTATATTATAGTCGGCGCCGGTTCAGCCGGTTGCGTACTGGCAAACCGCCTGTCAGAAAACCCAGCGAACAAAGTACTGCTACTGGAGGCCGGGGGCAAAGACTGGAACCCCTTCATCCACATGCCCGCAGGCCTGGCTAAGTTAGTCAATATAAAATCGATTAACTGGAGTTACGACACCGAGCCCGAAGCCGCCCTTAATAACCGGCGTCTTTACTGGCCGCGTGGAAAAGTGCTGGGTGGGTCTTCTTCCATTAATGCCATGTGTTATTGCCGTGGGCACAAACTGGATTATGATAACTGGGCTGCTGTCGGCAATTCTAGTTGGGATTACACCTCCGTACTGCCCTATTTTCGTAAGTCGGAGGACCAGCAACACGGTGCTGATATCTACCATGGCACCGGCGGGCCTTTATCGGTTCGGGATTTGCGCTATCACAACCCCTTGTCGGAAGTTTATCTACAAGCAGCCGAAGAACTCGGCTATACCCGCACCCGCGATTTCAATAATGACCACCAACGAGGCTTTGCCTACTATCAAGTAACCCAGAAGAATGGTCGCCGCTGCAGTACCGCTGTTGGTTATTTGCGCCCGGCAATGAAACGCCCTAATCTTACGGTCATTACCCATGCTCTGGTCGGAAAAATTCTGCTTGATGGTAAATCTGCCGTCGGCATCGAATACACCCGCAAGGGAAATAAAGAAACTGTGTATGGCGGCGAAATATTATTGTCCGGTGGCGCCATCAACTCACCGCAATTGCTGCAACTGTCGGGCATTGGCATCGGCTCTCAGTTACGGGAAGTCGGAATTGAAGTTAAACACGATCTTCCGGGCGTCGGTGAAAACCTGCAAGATCATCTCGACATATGCACCCTGGTGGAGTCGCGGGAAAAAATCACCTACGATCATATCAATGAGCTTGCCGCAGGGATTCGCTATATTTTTACCCGCGGCGGTCCTGCCAGTTCCAATATTGCTGAAGCCGGCGGCTTCCTGCTCTCCGAGCATGCCGAAGATAATCGGCCAGATATCCAGAGTCATTTTGTGCCTGCTCAACTAGATGATCATGGACGTAACATTCTACCCGGCCATGGCCTGACAATACACGCCTGCCAGTTAAACCCCAAGAGCCGTGGCAACATCCAGATTACCTCTGCTGACCCAGCCGCAGCCCCAAAAATTCAAGCCAATTACCTCAGCCACCCACATGACGAAAAAGTCATTCTGTCTTGTGCCAGACTCGGGATGCAGCTATTCGCGACCGATGTTTTTAAATCCATCCGCGGTAAAGCAATCTACCCCGAAGCCGGCTTGGAATCAGATGCTGAACTAATGGACTTTATCCGCCGCAAGGCAGAATCCATCTATCACCCTGTCGGCACCTGCAAAATGGGCACAGACCCTATGGCGGTAGTTGACCCGCAACTGCGAGTTCATGGAATTGACGGTCTACGGGTAATTGATGCCTCAATTATGCCGGAGTTGGTTGCCGGGAATACCAATGCACCCACCATCATGATTGCTGAAAAAGCCGCGGATATGATTACCAACGCTTAGGCTTACTTCTTAACGACGTCATCTCGGGGGGCCTGCACCCACGAAGGCGGGTGGCGAATAGCCGAGCCCGTGACCTAGCAAGCAACATCTTAAGGACTGTCGGGCTAGCGTTCAAAGCCCTCCCTTCAACCCAATCTGTCGCGAATCCATAAAGCCTAGAAGCATCATCAATAGCACCAAAAATTCGGTAGAAAGTGTGGTTGCAATCTCAGCGTCTTGATTCGGAATTATTCGAAGCTGTCACTAAACAAAGCCTGGGAACGAATCGTAATCGATTCACCCGAAATCGCTGGTGCTCCCGGAGATGCTCCCGTTGCTGCTACCGGTGTGACTTCAAAGATGATTGTGGTGCCAGTGTCTGCTGCTACCAAGGTGTAGCTTGTACCCGTGGCGCCTACGATGGGCGCACCATCACGCAACCAACGAAAAGTAGTGTTGCCTTCCAAGTCATTGTCCGCATCACTGTAGATGTAGCCACCCGTTAGTTGTTCCCCAACCACAGCCGTTCCGGTGAAGCTCACACCACTTGCAACCGGGGTGGTGTCGAGTATAAACACATAGGCGGCACCTGCATCATCTGCCGAGTTATTGGGTGTGCTATCCACAGCAGTGGTTGAACTGTCTTCCAGACGCGCCCCAAGCACAATCGTATCGCCCGAGGCAGCAACAGAACTACCAAACATGTCACCATAGTCCGCATTAGATGCCTTTAGATAGGCTTGCTGCGACCATATCACACCACTGCGGCTAAACACATAGGCGGCACCTGCACTAGAGGCCGATTCATCGGGCATGCTGTCCACACCCGCGCTTGAACTGTCTTCCCCAACCGCCCCAACCACGACCGTATCGCCCGAGACTGCAACAGACCAACCAAACCAGTCACCATTGTCCGCATTAGATGCCTTTAGATAGGCTTGCTGCGACCATGTCACACCACTACGAGTAAATACATAGGCGGCACCTGCAAAACTGGCCAACTCATCGGGCGTGCTGTCCACTCCCGTGCTTGAACTGTCTTCCCCAAACGCCCCAACCACGACCGTATCGCCCGAGACTGCGACAACCCCCCCAAAAGAGTCATCAACTCCCGAATTAGATGCCTTGAGATAGGCTTGCTGCTGGAACAAGGGGTCTATGGTCAGTGGGTATTGTGCTTGTGAGTCATCTATTTGTAGGCTTACAATGTTGTCTGCAAACATTATTTTTGAAGGCATAATTGTGCCGTTCTTATCCCACACCTTTAGTTTGGTATAGCTGATTTCTATGCCCTGTTGGTTGCTGAAATACAAACCACCGGGCTTTTGATTGATGCTTAAACCGGTATCCAGTGATAGTTTTAGTTGAAGCTTTTGCTTGCTTTTATCATTGCTTCTGGCTGAGCGTTGTTCCAGTACAAACCATTGTTCCAGAGAGTGGACTGTATTGGTCCATATCTCCCGCAGTTCCGGGCTCCATTGATAGGTGGTTATGTTTCCTTTGCTGGTCACTTGTGTTGGATAATCCACCGATACCAGTTGCTGATAACCCAGGGCTGTGAGCTTCATATCTATTTGGTAGCTGTTATCGGTTTTTGAGCTCAGCGAGGTGGTACCGCTATCCTGAAAACGAATCTTCCAGTTGTGGGCACGGTTGCTGGCGTTAAAACCACCGTGGTTGTCTGGGTAGCTCTGATACTGTTTGGCTTGAATCTGGTCTTGGATGTTTTTCCAGTCGCCGCTGCTGATGCCTTGCGGTACTTGTCCTGCCAGGATTGTTTGAGATTGGCCTGCACCAGTAGTACCTGCCATTACCACGGGTGCAGCCATTGCCGATATACAATATTAAGAAGATTATAGTGCTGAAAAATGAACGCGGATTAATAGGTGCTATGCCAAAACTATTCATACTAGTTTACCCTCCTTTATTTTAACTATAACAGATAATTAGCATGAAGCCATAGAGTTCCATTTCAGTTGATTGATAGGCTGGTGAGTAATGCTTATTATGTTGGCAGAAGTATTGAGCAGGCAACGCGGAGCGCCTGCCTGGGGCATCTCTAAAGCCTGGTTATTTCGAGGTGGCATGAGTCGAAACTAGAATTTATCACTACAAAACTGGGTTCCCGCCTGCGCGGGAATGACGAAGGGGGTACGGGAATGCGAAGGGGACGCTGGAAAGACGAATGGGGGAGGACTGGAATGATGAAGAGGTGGGGTGATAACAAGATAGCGGAGTGGGGACTACAACTCAATCATCGGCAACGGCACATGCAAGCTGGCACAAATTGCCCGCAGCAGTTCGGCTTCAATCAGATTCACTTCATGATCAAATGTAATGGTTGCCAACAGGGCGCGTAACAAAGTTTCTTTGTGTTTTGGCGCCAGCCGATCAAGTCGCGTCAAACTGGTATCCAGAACTTTACGCCAATCGCCGGGCTGATAACTTTTACTACTTAAGCCGGCCACTTGCATACCCACATTCCAGGCTTTCTCTGCAATGGCAGCATCTGTCTGACCGAGATTAGCCACTACCATTAATAACGCTTCCACATCGGCTGATAAAGACTTAATTGATTTACGCCCTGATGGTGATGAATCTGCTGGGTTTAGCGCATCGTTTATCATAACCTCAAGCATTTTCGCCAATGCATATTCATGTACATCTACTTTGCCATCGGCTGTTATCAAAGCACGAATGGTATCGAGCAGGCGCATTAGGTCTTCTGCAGGACGGCGTTTTAATGCCGGAAAAGTCATTTCGGCCAGGGGTAGGCGCTGTTCCGGGGAAATGTTTGGTAGTGCCTGTTGTAATGTTCGTAGTTGCTTTTCGCTGTCGGCGCCCAGTCGCCGAGATATCAGCAACATCTGTTTTTCACGAATATCAGGATCCCGGTCAAGCAATAATAAACACAGGGTTTCCGGTGCCCATTCAGCTGATCGTGCAGCCGACTGGACTTCCATCGGCATGGATGATGCTACCAGTGCTGCATACAGCAATTGGTTGCTGTCGGGGTTGCCGATATTATCGATTATATTACCGGCATCAAACATCCCAGCGCCGCCTTTGGCACTTTTTTTCTCTGCCCGTTTTCTTAAGCGTTCTTCGTCTTCCGCCGCTTGCCTTTGTTTGCGTTTGATACTTCCCACCATAGTTTTTAGTTCTTCGGGGTTGAACTGCGGCTGAATGCGTTTTATTCGGTCAAGTAACGGTGGGTGAGTTGCCAGCAGGCTGGCGCGGCGGCCTTCACCAAACAACATATGACTGACTTCCTCGCTTTCAACTGTTAGCAGTGAACCATCGGCTTCTATCGCGATGCGTTTGAGTGCGCCGGCGATACCATCCGGATTACGGGTAAATTGCACCGCCGATGCATCGGCCAGATACTCGCGTTGCCGAGAGACCGCCGCTTTTATCCAGCGGGCAAAAAACATACCGATATAGCCAACCACCAGCACCCCTAGCGCAATTAACATAATTGCGCCGCCACCGGAACTGTTGCTATTAGAACTGCGGGTAACCCGCGTATAACGGGCGCTGAACAGAACCCGCCGGGCTATAAGTGAAAGCATCATAATCCCGAACAACAAACCAATCAGACGGATATTCAAACGCATATCGCCGTTCAAAATATGGCTAAACTCATGCGAAATTACCCCTTGCAACTCATCCCGACTGAGTTTCTCAAGGGTGCCTCTGGTCACTGCAATTGCCGCATCTGCGGGGGTATAACCAGCCGCAAAGGCATTAATCCCGGCTTCTTTTTCCAACACATAAATTTCCGGTACCGGCATACCCGATGCCAGCGCGACTTCCTCAACCACATTGCGTAACCTGCGACGTAGTGGGTCGCGGGTGTCGGCGCCAACACGAACACCACCTAACTCTACAGCAACCTTGCCACCACCAGCGCGTAAAGATGTCATCCTGAACAATGTGGAAAAACCGATAACCGCCAGGGTCAAAATGGCAGTGCCACCGATAAGTTCGGTGTTAGTTTTCAAAAACACCGGGTCGACTAAATTTTTGAAACCGACCGTGGTTGACTGACCCAGAAAGAGCAGGGCAAGAATCTCCATGGCCGCCACCACAGCAATCAGCGCAAGCACAAACAACAACACCAACCAGCGGGTCTGCTTGTGGGCTTTTTCTTGATGCTCAAAAAAATTCATCTGATATCCAGTACAGCAGGCCGACACGAATGCGTAGGCCTGCTATTGGTCTGAAATTAACTAAACGATACTTCTGGAACTTCGCGTTTCGCTTCGTCTTCAATCTCCAGCAACTCCGCTGGACCGAAGCCAAAAGTAACCGCAAACAAGTTGGCCGGAAAGGATTCGCGCGCTGTGTTGTAAAGCATGACAGCATCGTTGAATGCCTGGCGTGAAAAGGACACTTTATTTTCAGTGCTTGTAAGCTCTTCCGACAACTGCATCATATTCTGATTAGCTTTAAGATCCGGATAAGCCTCTGAGAGCGCGAATAAACGCCCCAACGCTCCGGATAAACCCTGCTCAGCCTGAGAAAGGTTTTTCATTGCTTCCGGATCAGACGGATCGGCTTTGGCTGCCTCCAAACCACTCACCGCCGCATTACGGGCATTTATAACGGCCTCCAGCGTGCCTTTTTCATGGCTCATATAAGCTTTAGCGGTCTCAACCAGATTTGGAATCAGGTCGTGTCGACGGGTTAGCTGCACATCGATTTGTGCAAAGGCATTTTGATACTGATTACGCTTGGCCACAAGGCCGTTGTAAACAGAAATGGCGAAAATAGCTATTGCGGCAACAATGCCGAGAAAAATCCACATACTCAAAGCCCTCTGTTTGGTAGAATGTCCGTCTAATATACCAGAAACTAGAACCCGCGCGAGTGCAAGAAGTCATATCTCTCCCGTGGAGGTTCGTTGAGTCCACATCCTCGGGTAATGGCCTGTAGACGGAATCATCTTTTTAATAACACGGTAATATGTATGCAAGACTATCAAGCAAGGTTAATAAAGCTAGCTATCGACAGAAATATTCTCCGCTTTGGCCAATACACCCTCAAATCCGGGCGCATCAGCCCCTATTTCTTTAATGCCGGAAATTTTAACGACGGCCACTCAATGCGTGTACTTTGTGACAGCTATGCCAGTAGTATCGCCGTTAGCAAGCTACCCTTCGATATGCTTTTTGGGCCTGCCTATAAAGGCATCCCGCTGGCAACCGGTATTGCCATGGCCTGGGATGAAAAACACCAACAGAGCCTGCCCTACGCCTATAACCGTAAAGAAGCGAAAGACCACGGTGAAGGCGGGCAATTGGTGGGTGCGCCGATCTCGGGCCGGGTGCTAATTGTCGATGATGTCATCTCCGCCGGCACCTCCGTGCGTGAAGCGGTCAACTGGATTCAAACCGCCGGTGCAGAAGTTGCCGGTGTTGCTATCGCCCTTGATCGCGAGGAGCGAGGGCAAGGCAAATTATCCGCTGCGCAGGAAGTTGCAGCTGAGTTCGGATTTCCTGTAATTGCAGTAATTAGCCTTACAGATTTGCTCTACTGGCTGGAAACAGCCGGACTTGAAGTAGACATTAGCGCCATTAAGGATTATCGTAATCGTTATGGGGTCTAAACAATTTCATCTATTCGTGCTTCTGCTCACGCTATTGCTGCTATCGGCAACTCCGATAGTGCTTGCCAGTAAAGTGGTTTATAAATGGGCGGATGATGACGGCACCATCCACTACACAGCAACACCACCGCTTTTACGCGGTCATAAACAAATCAATAAAGATGGTTTAATGGTTGGAGAAACTACCGCTCACCTTACTCCTGAAGAGCGTAGTGCCCAACGGGCAAAGGAAAAAGTCAGAAGACAAAAGTTAGCAGCATCTAATGAAGAAAGTAAGCGTGGCCGCCTATTATTGGCTACTTATCGATCTGAAGCAGACATCGCTACGCGTTTAAAAATGATACTAGAGAACTATGATGGTGAGCTGGAGCTCGCTGCAGTAGCCCTGGATTCCGAAAGCGAACGCCTGCGTATTCATGTCACTCGTGCGGCCAACCAGCAAAGGCGGGGCGAACCTATTACGATTGATGTCAGTAATGAGATACAACATCAACGGCTTGCGGTAAGCCAGCAAAATCTTCGAATTACCAAATTAAATCAGGATATGGCGGCTGAACGAACCAAGTTTGCCCGCGACCTAGCCCGCTACCACGACCTGAACCGGGGCCCGGCTCGCGGACCCTAAGTCTACCTAGACATTAAAACCATTAAAACCACTGAAATACGAATCCATGTTTACTCGCTGCCCTGACTGCCATGCCATTTATCCTTTACGCGCCAGTTGGTTGGCCCAGGATCGAGGCAAAGTTGAGTGCGGAAGATGCGGAAAAATATATAACGCACTCAAGCATTTATTCGATGATTGGCCGGAACCGGACGAAATGCCAGCATCAGCGGCTGACCAAAACCAGCCGTTTCACCTTTCCCACCGCTTCACCAATGAACCCGAGGCCGCCGCCCAAAACAAGGGTTACCAGGGTGCTGTTACAGAAGCTGATGAAGAAAACCCTACAAATGACGAGCCACAACCGGATCCCAATCAACTTAATCTGCTACCGGCAAAGAGCTACCAGTGGGTTTGGAATACTTTGCTCATTGCAATGATTCCACTGACTCTGGCAAATTTTAGCTGGCACTACCGCCAGCCCTTACTCGAGATCCCAACCATTCAAACTACCGCGGAAGGCTTGGGTCTGGTAACAATTCAACAAAGTAAATCCCGGCAAAATCCGGAACTATTTCAATTACTCAGTCGTGACCTGCATGCGCACCCCGGTCGGACCGACGCCCTAATTCTAAGCCTGACTATGGTAAACCGTGCGGACTACCGGCAGGACTTTCCGCAGATCGAACTTAGTTTGCTGGATACCAAAAACCGGGTGCTAGCGCGAAAATTACTACAGCCCGAGGAATATCTTGCCGACGGTAGCGATTCCGGCAACGGTTTGGCGCCTGATGCCCTGTTGCCGGTAGTGATAGAATTCCTGGACCCCGGCATAAGCTCCCGAGGTTTCGAAATTCGGTTTCTTTGATGAAAAGGTTTAACTAACATGAGCGAAATACCCAGCCACAATCAACTACCCTTACGAGAATATGTCCGGCGCGTCGCCCAGGACTACCTCTCTGATATGGACAACACAGACCCCGAGAATCTCTACCAGCTCTTTGTAAGCACTGTAGAGTCGCCGTTAATAGAAGAGGTCCTGAAAAAAACTGCCAGCAATCAGAGTCACGCCGCGCGCATTCTCGGAATTACTCGCAACACACTGCGCAGCAAAATGCGCAAGCACGGCATCCAAGCTTGAGTGAATCTTTATCTCGCATGCGAAAAGCCAGAAAAATAAATCCAGACCCTTCTAGCAGGTTGAAAATTAGCCCTAACAAACAGAAAACCCCAGCCCTAAACCAGTCCTAAAAGGGTATAATTTTAGCCTGAAACTAGCAATCACAAGTATCTGACTTCAGCACACAAGGCCCGGCAATGACAGCAAGCAAACCTCTCGCACTCATCAGTGTATCTGACAAAACTGGGATTGAGACCTTCGCCCGTGGACTGGTTGCGGCGGGCTATGAACTTCTTTCTACAGGCGGCAGCGCAAACTGCCTGAAAGCCGCGAATATCACCGTTACCGATGTATCAACCTACACCGACTTTCCGGAAATAATGGGCGGCCGTGTAAAGACCTTACAAGCATTGATACATGGCGGCATTCTCGCCCGTCGCGGCCATGATGAAGCGGTTATGGACAGCCATGGTATACGCCCCATAGATGTGGTTGCCGTCAATTTATACCCTTTTGAAAAAACCATTTCTCAGCCCGATTGCAGTCCCGCAGATGCGATTGAAAATATCGACATCGGTGGACCGGCGATGGTTCGTGCAGCCGCCAAAAATCACGCCTCGGTAACCATTATTGTTGATCCGGCAGACTACCCCGCCAGCCTAGCCAAACTTGAATCAGGCGAGATGGATCTCAGCAAGCGCCGACAATTGGCAACCAAAGCTTTCGCTCATACCGCCCGCTATGATGGCTTGATTGCGGCCTATCTAAGCTCACGAGATGAAATTGGCGAAGAGACTGGTCTGCCTGGTTTCTATACACCCCAGTTTGAACAAAAACAAACCATGCGCTACGGCGAAAACCCGCACCAACGGGCGGCTTTCTATACCGAAGCCAATCCAGTTGCAGGCAGTATTGCCACCACTGAACAGGTTCAGGGAAAGGCCCTTTCATTCAATAATATTGCCGATGCCGATGCAGCCCTTGAAGCCATTAAACTGTTTTCTAAATTACCGGCCTGCGTCATTGTAAAACACGCCAATCCCTGCGGTGTGGCTCAAGCTGAAAGCCTTGCGGAAGCCTATCAACGCGCTTTTGCAACTGACCCGACCTCCAGCTTCGGCGGCATTATCGCTTTTAACCGTTCACTTGACACCACCACGACGAAGCAAATTCTCGACCAGCAATTTGTTGAGGTAGTGATTGCACCTGCAATCGATGCTGGCGTTGCTGAAATTTTTGCTAGCAAGAATAATATACGCTTATTACTGAACGGCACATGGCCGGCTTCCACCCCTGCATCTTTCGATATTAAAAAAGTCAACGGCGGCCTATTACTGCAAGACCGGGATTTACACCAGCTTAGCCAAGCTGATTGTCAAACCGTCAGCCAGCGAGCGCCCACTGAGGCCGAGTGGGCCGATTTGCTGTTTGCCTGGAAAGTCGCGCAGATGGTCAAATCCAATGCCATTGTATTTGCCGCAGACGGGCGTAGTTTAGGAATTGGTGCCGGACAGATGAGCCGAATTGATTCCGCCCGCATTGCCCGCTGGAAAGCCGGTGATGCCAAGCTGTCATTGTTGGGTGCAGCCATGGCCTCTGATGCCTTTTTCCCATTCCGCGATGGCATTGATAACGCTGCAGATGCTGGTATAAAAGCCATTATTCAACCCGGTGGCTCGATTCGTGATGATGAAATTATCAGTGCTGCGAACGAGCACGATATCGCCATGGTATTTACCGGCATACGACACTTCAGGCACTGATGATGAAAATATTAGTTATAGGTTCCGGCGGCCGCGAACATGCATTGGCCTGGCGTTTGGCACAATCAAATCGGGTCGATAAAATTTGGGTCGCACCCGGCAATGCCGGCACTGCCGCCGAACAAAAATGTGTAAACTTGGCACTTTCCTCTGATGATATTGATGGCTTACTAGAATTTGCGCTAAAGGTGGCTATCGAGCTTACCATCGTCGGCCCTGAAGCGCCGTTAGTAGCCGGTATTGTTGACCGCTTTCAGCAGGCAGGCCTTGATTGTTTTGGCCCCTCTGCCTGGTGTGCCCAACTGGAAGGCTCCAAGTCCTTTGCCAAAGATTTCATGTCGCGCCACAATATCCCGACCGCAGCATATGCTGCCTTCACAGACATTGATGCAGCGATTGGCTTTGTCAGGCAACAGGGTGCGCCGATTGTGGTTAAAGCCGATGGTCTGGCCGCTGGCAAGGGTGTGATCATTGCGCAAACCGAAAACGATGCTGAAACCGCCATTCGCGATATGTTGGCTGGCAATGCCTTTGGCGAGGCCGGACATCGCGTTGTGGTGGAAGAATTCCTTGCTGGTGAGGAAGCCAGTTTTATTGTAATGGCCGATGGCAAACACGCACTGGCACTGGCCACATCGCAAGACCATAAAGCCGTAGGTGAAGGCGATACCGGTGCCAATACCGGCGGCATGGGTGCTTATTCACCCGCACCCGTGGTCAACCGTGAATTAAATGACCGGGTAATGGCAGAAGTCATCCAGCCAGTGATTGACGGCATGGCAAATGAGGGCCACCCTTTCACAGGATTCCTGTATGCAGGCTTGATGATTGATGCCGATAACAACTTCAAAGTACTTGAGTTTAATGTGCGCTTTGGCGACCCGGAAACCCAGCCGATTATGCAACGCTTGGTTTCAGACTTAAGCGGGCTTTGTCAAGCCGCCATCAATGGTTGCCTGGATGAAATAACCGCGCTCTGGGATCCGCGCCCAGCATTGGGTGTAGTGCTGGCAGCTGAGGGTTATCCTCAAGCGTATCAAAAAGGCTTTCCTGTTGAAGGGCTTGATTACTTGTTGTCTGAAAACATAAAAATCTTTCATGCAGGAACCCAGCTTGATGAAGGCGTAGTGGTTACCAGCGGTGGTCGGGTACTGTGTGTCAGCGCCCTTGGCGAAAGCGTGGCAGATGCCCAACAACAGGCCTACGCTGCGTGTAAAAACATCTCTTGGCCCGGGCGCTTTTATCGCCACGATATTGGTTACCGCGCCATTGCCAGGCAAACCCACAGCGATAAGGCTACAACAGAATAAACATGGATATCTCGCATATACTCGATGAACTCAACGATGCCCAGCGGCAGGCGGTCACTGCTAGTGACAAACATCTACTGATACTCGCCGGCGCCGGTTCCGGCAAAACCCGAGTACTGGTACACCGCATGGCTTGGCTGATTGAAGTCGAGGGTCTGTCGCCAATGTCGCTGCTGGCGGTTACCTTTACCAATAAAGCCGCAGGGGAAATGCGCGAACGCACCCGCGAGCTGCTCAACACCGATGTGCGTTCGCTGTGGATTGGCACTTTTCATTCAATTGCCCACCGTCTGCTACGCATGCATTGGCAGGAAGCCGGACTACCGCAAACCTTTCAAATCCTCGATTCAGACGACCAATACCGCTTACTACGACGCTTAATTAAAGATTCCGGCCTGGACGAAAAACAGTGGCCGGCACGCCAGGCGCAATGGTATATTAATGCGCGTAAGGATGAAGGCCGTCGACCTGATAATGTCGAGGGCTGGGACAATCCGGTAACCGCGCAATGGGCGGATATTTATCGACTATATGAAAACCATTGCCAACAGAGTGGCTTGGTCGATTTTGCCGAATTATTGCTAAGGGCACATGAACTGATCCGTGATAACGAGGTTTTATTACACCTCTACCGGCGCCGCTTCAAGCATATTCTTGTGGATGAATTTCAGGACACCAATACCATCCAGTATGCCTGGATTCGCTTGCTGTCCGGGGATGAAAACAGTGCTTTTGTAGTCGGTGATGATGATCAGTCCATCTATGGCTGGCGCGGGGCTAAAGTTGAAAATGTACAATATTTTCTGCGCGATTTCCCCACCGCCCGAACGATTAAACTGGAGCAAAACTATCGCTCCAGCGGCAATATCCTCAATGCAGCCAACGCCGTTATCCTCAACAACCAGGGCCGTCTGGGGAAAAAGCTCTGGACCGAAGACCGCGATGGCGAACTTATCCAGTATTTTTCCGCCGTCAATGAACTCGATGAATCCCGCTTTGTCATTCAACGATTACGCAGCTGGATTGATGATAATAAGGCTGCTAGTGATGTCGCCATTCTCTATCGTTCCAACGCACAATCCCGCTTATTTGAAGAAGAGTTATTAAAATACGATATTCCCTATCGGGTTTATGGTGGCCAACGATTTTTCGAGCGCGCTGAAATTAAAGACGCGCTGGCGTTTATGCGCCTGGTACACAATCCTGAAGATGATAGTGCGCTGGAAAGAATCATTAATGTACCCACTCGCGGGATCGGCGGGCGTACGGTTGAAATTTTACGCCAACAGGCAGGTCAAGCCGGGCTTTCGCTGTGGCAAACCGCCAAACGCATGGTCGCTGAAAACCTGCTGTCTGCACGCGCTCGCACTATGACTGCCAACTTTATGGATATGATTATCCAGTTGCGCGAACAAACGGCTGACTACACCCTTGGCAACCAGATGCAAGCTATCCTCGATGCCACCGAATTGGCACGACACTACGACCGCGACCCCAGTGAAAAGCGCGAAACCCGATTGGAAAATCTACAGGAACTGGTCCGTGCGGCGGATACTTTCAGCCTACCCTATGAGGACGAAGAAGCCGGACTGACACCCATTGCCTCCTTTCTATCACATGCGGCACTGGAAGCCGGCGAAACCCAAGGAGAGCGCTGGGAGGACTGTGTGCAACTAATGACCCTGCATTCAGCCAAAGGCCTAGAGTTTCCGCTAGTGTTTTTAGTCGGCATGGAAGAAGGTCTATTCCCGCACCAGCGATCGGTTGAGGAAACCGGGCATCTAGAAGAGGAAAGACGCCTGTGTTATGTCGGCATGACCCGCGCCCGCCAGCAGTTAGTGCTTTGTTCTGCCGAAGTCCGGCGGATGTTCGGCAAAGAAACCTATAATAGACCTTCACGATTTATCCGTGAAATTCCGCCGGCTTTAATCGAAGAAATCCGACCACAGGCACATACCGCTAGCCACATACCCGGCAGACAAACAAAACCCAGTACGCTTATCGATCCAACAGCCGCTTTCGCCTTAGGCACATTGGTGCAGCATAAGAAATTTGGTGAAGGTATGGTGATTAATTTTGAAGGCTCAGGCGAGCACGCCAGAGTACATGTCAACTTTGCCTCAGCTGGGGCTAAATGGCTGGTACTGGCCTATGCAAATCTGGAAAAAATTTAATGAATAATACCCCCTGTAGGCCGGTTAAGGAATTTCGCCTTGAAACCCGTAACGGTCTGTTAGCCGGTTTGCATTGGCAACCCGTGAAGGTGACAGAATCAACTCCCAAAATACTCGCACTGCATGGTTGGCTGGATAATGCAGCCAGTTTTAAGCCAATGGCAGACTACCTGCTCGACTGTGAAATCATTGCCATCGATTTTCCCGGCCATGGCCATTCCGACTGGCGCGCGGGTAATCTTTGGTATCACCTGGTTGACTACCTCGAAGACCTAGCTTTATTGCATAAACACCTATCTTCCCAGCATCAAGACTGGCAAGAATTTCATTTATTGGGGCATTCTCTTGGTGGCGTGATCTCCGGTTTGTGGGCGGCGGCAATGCCTGAGACCCTGCGTTCACTCAGTATTATTGAAGGTCTGGGGCCTCTGTCAGATACCGCCGGTGAAAACACCCAACGCTTGCGTAAAGCCCTAAATTCCCTGAACAAGCTCGAAGACAAACAACTCCGTTTGTTCAAGAGTACTCATCAGGCGGCCTTGGTGCGGGCTAAGAGCAACGCCATGGAAGTTGAACTCGCTCAAATTCTGGTAGAACGCAGCCTGCAACAGGCCGAAGATGATGCTGGCAATAACGGCTGGCGCTGGTCGACCGACCCCCGCTTAATGCATATTAGTCCGAATCGTTATAGTGAAACACAGATTCTGGAAATGTTGGCTGATATCAAAGCACCATCACTACTCCTGCACGGCGACCCGCTGCCGGATTTCGTCAATATAGAAGTTATGAAAAACCGTATTAAAGCCGCGCGTATTGAAAAAGTCGTCTGCATAAAAGGCCACCATCACCTGCATATGCAACACCCCGAAGTCACAGCCAAACATGTACGCCACCATATTAGCCGCCACCATTAACAGGAAATATCATGAGCAGCGTAGATAAAGCCACCACAAAAAACCTCGACATTCCCCCTGAAGAACGCCTGATATTTGCCCTTGATGTGGCCGATATTAATAGCGCACGGGCATTGGTCAATACCCTCGGGGATAGTGTGCAATTTTACAAGTTGGGATTGGAGTTTTTCCTCAGCGGGCATTATTTTGAATTACTGCAGGAACTAAAGGATCAGGGCAAAAAAATCTTCGCCGACCTGAAGTTTTTTGATGTGCCAGCAACCGTTGCTGCTGCTGTCAGCCAACTTTCCCGTCACGGAATTGATTTCTGCACCGTTCACGGCAATGACGGCATGCTCAAAGCGGCGGTAGAGGCCGCAGGTGATATGAAAATCCTCGCGGTTACCGCATTGACCAGCCTTGATCAGGGCGATCTTAATGACCTAGGCTTTCAAGTGGATGCACAAACTTTGGTGCTCTCTCGCGCTCGTCGGGCACTGGAACTCGGCTGTGCTGGGGTGGTTTCATCCGGGCTAGAAGTCAGTGAACTCAGAAACCAGGTAGACAATGCCCTGATAACCGTCTGTCCTGGTATCCGCCCCATTGCCAACGATGATGATCAAAAACGCGTGGTCACCGTCACTGAAGCTTTTGCCAATGGGGCCGATTATATTGTCCTCGGACGCCCCATTCGAGCCGCTGCCGACCCAAAAGCCGCTGCCGAAGCCATTCAAGCGGATATATCAGCCAGTTTTTAGAATATTATTCTGTTATTTATCATATAGTTAAATTATGTTTATTAAAGTGTTGCATTATGTATGTGTTTTAAGTTATTATTTTGTCGCGCAACAACAATAATAAAGCGCACCAAATGCAAATGTATCCGTTAATACAAGAGGTGAGAATAAATAAAACCACCTCATTGCACCGTTCCTCTCCGGCTCTGCCGGCTTCCCGGGTAGACCCTTAGGTCTAACCCGGTTTTTTTTTGCCTACATGGATGTAGGTAGATCGCGGGCGCATGGACGCGCAAGAGCGATCTCTTCACGCTGCCCCGGTGTTGTTCAGTGCTTCGATTTGCTGGGCGCCGGGCTGGACTGAGGGCTAATAGCTTAAGCTATTAGCCGAAGGAAGCCCAAGCCCAGCGAATTCAAATCAAGCCATGAGCCGTCACTCGGCCCGATTGCCCCGCCCAGGACGTAGGTAGATCGCGGGCGCATGGACGCGCGAGAGCGATCTCTTCACGCTGCCCAAAAAATCAATATTTAACGACATAACATAAAGACCACTCAGTAGATCGCGGGCGCATGGACGCGAGAGAGCGATCTTTTCACGCTGCACTGCAGTCTTGCTGCTTCCCATAATCACTTGTTATACGACTGGCTGTTCATGGCGCTGATTCTCCAAGGCAGTTCCACACACGCAAGCCTTCACTTTTTGCTGCTTCTGCCAACTCTCCGTCAGCAGTGATAAGTATAGTTTTTGCATCTCCGGGTAGAGACGATGGAAATCCATTTTTCAAAGCCACTATTTGAAATGCATCTGCTAAATCAATTGAATATTTTTCTACGATTTTTTCTACTTCATTAAAAACTTCAAACTTCGTAATATCAACCTCTTCAATGGATATACTGCCATTTCTGATATAGGCCAGCAGATCCTCAGATGCAAATAAATATTGCTCTTTGGTTAAGTTTTCTTTGTTGCTTATAAATTTTCTTTTAAACACGCCTAGAACCTCTCCAAAACAGAGAGATGTTGTCCAAAAAACAGAGTGCGAATTAAAATACTTTTTAACTTCTTCGCTACCATCTTCATTCAGAAATAGCTTCACCAGCGCTGAAGCATCAAATAGGTGAGTTCTAATTGTTCCCATTAAATTTACCTCTAGCCGTATAACGCCGCGATAACCGGCACGACTGCGGCGAGAAAATAGAAGCCAGCGATGGTAAGCGTCTGGTTATGGGCCCGGCTTCTACGAAGCCAAAACATTAGAGAGATTCTCCCTAGCTTGCATTTCCAGCATGTCATAGAAATACTGAGTCTGATAATTGATCACAACCATAGCGCTTTGATTGTGGTCGTACGGCGCAGCTTTGCGCAACCCGTGTTGACGCTATTGTTAGGCATGGCTATACTGTGTTATAACATTTGTAATAACATAATTGGAGCGAACTACCATGCTTAAAGTAAAAGTAACCTCGATTGGAAACTCTATGGGAATTGTGTTGCCAAAAGAAGCACTTATAAAGCTCAAAGCAGAAAAGGGCGATGTCTTGTATTTGGTTGACGGGCCTGAGGGGCTGACCCTTACCCCCTATCAACAGGATTTTGAGAGCCAGATGCAAGTAGCTAAAAAGGTGATGAAGAAATACCGAAACGCTCTCCATGAACTTGCAAAATGAAGGAACCGAGTTGGATATTGCCTGATGTAGTAATTGCTGTACACCAGATGCTACTGGCAGAGCATGGCGGCGCACTCGGGATTCGTGATGAGGCGTTACTTGAATCTGCATTAAATCGCCCTCTGCGACATTTTGAATATGCCGATGAATCTTCGATTTTTGACCTTGCTGCTTCATATTGCTATGGACTAGCCAAAAACCACCCTTTTGTAGATGGAAATAAACGGATTGCCTTAACAGTTGCGGCCATGTTTCTAGAGATAAATGATTTTACTCT
>JAKITK010000077.1 GCA_021648125.1 Lysobacterales bacterium | reverse complement strand
CCTGTATTGATGTGAACTCAGAAGTCTCTGGTGTGCGTGCCATAGCCACTCGAATGGGGTTTAAATCAACATACGCCATACAGGTCAAAAGCGCGCTTTCATCTAGTAGTGCTTGGGATTTGAAGCGGTTTTCCCAAAAGTGCCCAGTGCATTGGTCTTCAGCATTAGCAGCGATGGCAATATGTTGGTTTAGCAGTTTCATAAACCAGGAAATACTCATCAGACGTTGGCGATAAATCGCTATTTTTTCTTCCACCCATTCAAGCTCAACGGAGCCCAAATCATCACTATCTAGGTATTGCTGGCAATACCTCGGCAACTTACACAGAGCTGCCCAATAAACCAATACCTGTTTGTTACTCCAGTTCTCGGTCGAGTTTACTTTCAAAACCAGGTGGTAATGGTTATGCATGACCGCATAGGCACAGATATCAATGCTAAAAATACCGGCGAGATATTTAACTCGTTCCTGAATCCATTTTCTGCGGTGTTCATAGCAACGATTAGTTAATGGATCGCTGCCACACAAAAAGGCGCGGCGTACACATCGACTGACAATATGATAGTAGGGTGTTTCCTCGATAGATATAAGTTGTTTTCTAGGTAGTGTCATAATTTTTTCCCCTTGAGTCTAAATATTGAACTATTGGGGCAAAGAAATCATCGGTTGAATGCTGAAATTGATGTAGGATATTTTCTATGTGATGTCTGTCCCGAATGGCTCCGAATGGCTACTCAAATGATGATTTCGGAGCTCAATACTGAGCCTGCATGTTCCTCTGTCAACGCTTAACCTTTGGCCTCGCGACCAGCGGCTCATGACTCAAGGTCTCAGCGGATGGTTAATCCCTACTGAGTAGAGGGCTTTCACCTCCAATCTTCTGCCGATTTAGCTCGGCGCTCTGTCTGTCCCGAGTGGCTGTCCCGAGTGGCTGGTGTCTGTCCCGAGTGGCTGTCCCGAGTGGCTGATGTGGTGTCTGTCCCGAGTGGCTGCGAGTGGCTGTCCCGAGTGGCTGCCGAGTGGCTGATGTGGTGTCTGTCCCGAGTGGCTATCCCGAGTGGCTACCGAGTGGCTATGCCGAGTGGCTCTGATTAAAAAGGGTGCTCTTTGGTGAGTGGGGGGGTTGAAAGTTTTTTCTTCGGGTTTGTATTAACGAAGTGCGCTAAAAGTTTTGAGCTACTCAGAAACCCCAAGACTGGCTCGTTTTTCTATAACCTAGCCACAAAAAATCCTCAACAGTAAACCCGTCGAGGTGTTTTCTAAAGTGGCTGTCTTTATTCCAGAGCTGGAATAAGCTTTAATCCATGATTCCACTGCTTGCCAACCGCTGCACAAAACTGTCGTAATTGCTCAACCGTACCCACAGCCGTAAAACCTCTAGATGAAAAGTTATTGACCTCCTTTAACCAACTATCTGGATTTAATCCCAATCGCTCTGTGATTTCAGGTAATTCCGGCGGTATATAGCCTCGCTTGTCGTTCAATATAGCTCTACCGGTATAATCAACTAACTTCATGTAATCCGTGAGTGAATACGGCAGATCGTTTATGCCCTGGCCAAAGGCCACGGCTAATTTACGCTAAGCTGGAACACTAGGAAATAAGTCATTTTAGCTTTCGGCTCAAACTATAAAAATCAATGGCTTAGAGCGAGAACGAATTAGCCGTGAAAGGCCAACAGGCTTGACGATTTGGCATTGATGCGTTCCTGTATTGATGTGAACTCAGAAGTTTCCGGCGTGCGTGCTATAGCCGCGCGAATGGGGCTTAAGTCAACATAAGCCATGCAGGTTAAAGTGCCATTCGGGACAGACCCGAACCTGGACCGACCCGAACCTGGACCCGAACCTGGCCATTCTGTCAATTTCATCACCTGTTTTCCCTGCGTGTGTGAAACCGGACATGTTATCTGTTACTAACAATGAGGTTGACATCTTCCGGGGGGGGGTACTATGTGGTTGTCTTTAACCTATAAAAAAGAGAGAAATGCCATGAATAAGTTTACATTTCTATCCACCATAGCCGTGTTTGTTGTTATGCTATTATCAACGGGAGCTAGTTTTGCTTATGAGTATGAGGAAGGCTCAATTGACTTGGGTAGCTCGGAAGTTGAAGATTCGTCAATTAATGCAGATCCGTTACAATTCGCCTCAGAAAACCTCGGAATAGTGAATGCCGTAACTGCTCCAGCGCTCCCAAAGGAAGATGTTCAATTTACGATATTTGAGGATGAGAATGGTTTTTTGGTTGCTTTATATGAGTTAACAGGAAAGTCAAAGCAATATGTTCAAATGGGTTCTTTTGCAGGGACACAAAGTTTCAACGATGACGATGACAAAGGAAAGACATGCAAAGGAAAGTTCGCATGTGGCAGGCTGGTCTTTGCCTGTTTGCAAGATGGACGCCAAGCCCTAGTATCAAATGGGCCATGTCCAAGCGCATCAAACGAATACTGTGTTACATGTTTATAATAAATCCACAGTACATCCACAGGACACACCTATTAGCCCGGCCTCATTTGAGGGGCAATAAAGCAGCGTTAAATGGTATGCTAAACCGGCTCAACTTAGTGCCATTCGCTACCGTCCCCTATTTAGTGCCTGACCGAGAAAGGAATCGTAGCGAGGGAAAGACTGGTTTGAAGCAAAATATTTCATTATTTGAGGAGAATAGTTGGCTATTTGACGAGAATAATGGAAAATTTTGGTCAAATCCAGCTTTTCCGCAGTAGATTACTTCTTTCTCGGTCAGGCGCTATTTATGAGGCACCGTCTTCATGGTATTGGTAGTTGACTCGGCCAGTCAGGCCGCATAATAGTTCGTAGGGAATGGAACCGATACTGCGAGCTAAGTTTTCGACCGGTAACTCCGGCCCCCATAAAATCACTTCCTCACCTTGCTCAGCTTGGACACCCAGAGTTTCCAGCGGGCGTAGATCTATCGCCAGCATATCCATTGATACCCGACCAACAACCGGACATTTAACACCTTTTAGCATCAACATGGCGGGTTTATCGCCGGTACGGTTGGAAACTAGATAGGGGTAACCGTCGCCATAGCCAATGGCAACGACGCCGATTGGCATGTTTTCAGGACAAGAATAAGTGCCGTTATAACCTATCAAATCACCAGCCTGGCATTTTTTAACAGCAAGCAGGCGGGAGCTAAAACGCATTACTGGTCGCAGGCCTAAATCGGCACCGCAACCCTGTGCTAATGGTGAAACCCCAAACAACATTAAACCGCAGCGGACCATATCGGCGTGGGCTTGGGGGTAGTTTATAGTCGCGGCTGAATTGGCCAGTGTTTTAGGTAAGTCGATTTCGCTCACTGCGGCTTCGAAGCGTGATATTTGTGCTAATACAGATGGATTATCAGTTTCATCCGCTGCGGCAAAGTGTGTCATTAAACCCAAAGTATATTGCTGGAGCTGTTGTAAAATAGCGTTGAGCTGATCCGCCGGAAAACCCAATCGATTCATTCCTGTTTCCAGCTTGACCCACACGCGTTGCTTAAAACTATCTGCCCGAGCCGCTAATAATTCCAGCTGAGCGTGTTGATGCACAACCACCTCGGTTTCCAGCTCAATGGCAGCATCTAGTTCCTGCGCATTGGCAAAGCCCTGCAACAACATCAAGCGTCCCTGCCAGCCATTCGCTCTGAGTGTTGTGGCTTCCTCTAAAGTTGCCACACCCGCTGCATCAGCTGCTGCAAGTGCCGCTGTAAGTACTGGTGTAACCGATGCCAGCCCATGACCATAGGCATTGGCCTTCACCACCGCCATCAACTGGCTTTGCGGTGCCAGCTTAGCAATAACTGAAATATTGTGCGCGAGGGCGCTAAGGTCTATTCTGGCAAGGGTGCGAAACTGCACTACTCATCACCATAATAGTGCTCGGAAACATAATTGGCAAAACGCAAAAATGGACCCTGGAATGATAATCGTACCGTACCGGTAGAACCATTTCGGTGTTTGCCGATAATTATCTCTGCCATGCCCTTATCTTTGGTGGTTTCCGGATTGTAAATTTCATCACGGTAGATAAACAGGATTAAATCTGCATCTTGCTCAATCGCCCCCGAGTTATGGCTAACAATGCCATCTGCCAGCCAGGAAGCAGGCCCGGGGACAGTGAGATCATACACATCCTCTTCGCCTTTGGCCTTTATTTCAACAACCCTATCCCAGAAAACATCACTATTAGCATGCATCTGCAATTGGCTGTCATTGAGCATATCAGCATAGGTCTGGACAACCTCGCGTGAGGGCGAAAAATTAAAATGTGCCATGCCTCCATAGGCAGTCCCGCGGATTGATGCGGCTTTGCGGGTAGTAATTCCCTTGAGCATCAATTGTTCGCGAATGTAGCTGAATATTTCCTGTGGTAATGAATCCACATTGGTGACCGATTTTTTGCCGCGTAAAATTCTTGCTAATTTATCCGCCTGCACTCTGCGTGGTCCGAATGCACCCACACGCGACAAGAAAAATTGCTGCATTTCCCTGCCTGTGATCGTGACCAAATAGCCCGGCTTGTAATTAGCCTTTTGGGTTTTGCGAATTCGCGCGACAATACCCAATCGCAATAGTAATACGGCAACATCTTTCGCCAACTGCGGGCTGTTAGTGGAGTAATGGATAACATGACTGCCTTTCTGGCCGAACTTGCGACTAAATATAGTGCCATCTGCTGCCCACAAATGGCGCAGCAGTAGCCCGGTTTGAGTGTTACTTAGTTTAAACGCAGCGGTAGGTATATGTTTTTGGTGCGAGCGCTGGTCGAATATCCCCAATTCGCGCAACCATAAATTCATCCCCGCCGGGTGCCAGCGATTGCCATTCCCACTGAAGACTAACTGGTGCCAGCTGCCTTCACTTTCATGTCGATTAACTGTCAGGCCGAACTCCTGCTCTGCGGCATCACGGACAAGCGCACTATTTTCTTCAGAGTGGGTGGTATAGCGCAACGGCTGACCTTTGAGATAACTGCCATCACCAATCATTTGGCCTAATAATGCCACCCGTAAATCCGGCCAGCTTTGCGCTGATTCCGGTTCGGGTAAGTGCCTTGCTAGGGCCAGACGATCGCCGGTTTTTAGTTCCCCAAGCTCCCGCCAACCATCAAATGCGAACATTCGGTGCCCGGCAGTAGCACGAAACTTTCGCCCACTGGCTAGGCTGATTTCAAATACCGGTTTAGTGCCGACTTTCCAGACTTTATCGCTACGGAAGCTAATCAATTTTTGATCTTCTGTGAGCGCAATGACATCCGGGGTTTTGCCGACCAACTCACGAATAGGTACATGCTGGCCATCTGCACAAACCACTCGAGTATCACCGCTTACGCACTCGCGCAAATCCGCCATAACCGGACGCTTGTTCGGACGCTGTTCAAGGGATCGGTTGAGTTGTGAGAGTGCCAGTACGGGAATATTGAGTTCCTTGGCGATGGCTTTGAGGGTTCGTGATATTTCTGAAATTTCGGTGGCGCGGTTTTCGTTGTTGCCTGGTATTGCCATCAATTGCAGGTAATCTACTACCAACAGGCCGATATTATGTTCTTTTTTCAAGCGCCGGGCGCGCGCGCGTAATTCTGATGGGCTTAAAGACGGTGTTTCATCGATAAAAAACTTGGTCTTGCCTAGCATGGTCATGGCTGAAGTTAAATTTGGCCAATCGGCATCCTCCAGTTGGCCGGTACGCAATTTGCTCTGATCGATCTGCCCAAGGGATGAAAATAAGCGCATGACCAATTGCAGCGATGACATTTCCATGCTGAAAACGGCCACCGGAATATCATGGCGGATGGCGGCATTCTCGGCGATATTCATGGCGAAAGTGGTTTTACCCATGGCCGGCCTACCGGCTATGATAATCAAGTCGGATGGTTGCATTCCGGCCGTCATTTTATCCAGATCGGTAAAGCCTGTGGCAACCCCGGTAATGTCTTGGGCGTTGGTATGTAGGTCGCGGATTTTTTCAAAGGCTATTTTTAGGGTATCCGACATGGTGACATAGCTTTTACCGCGCTTGGATTGATCGGCTATCGCAAAAACTGCGCGTTCGGCTTCTTCCATTAACTCGCTGGAATCTTTGCCATCGGAACGGAATGCACTATTGGTGATTTCGCTGCCAATTTCTATCAGCTGTCGTAATACCGATTTTTCGCGCACGATGTCCGCATAGGATCGAATGTTGGCAGCACTTGGGGTGAAATTTGCCAACGATGTAATATAGGCACCGCCATCTACGCGTTCCAGTAGACCATTGGATTCAAACCAACCACTGACAGTAATTGCATCGGTGGGGCTGCCCTTATCGTTTAATTCTTTCACTGCCCGCAGAATCAACTGGTGATCCTGCCGGTAAAAGTCATCTTCCGTCACCACATCGGCAATTTGGTCCCATGCCTGACCGGAAAGCAGCAACCCGCCCAGAACTGCCTGTTCGGCATCGATAGAGTGCGGTGGGACTTTTAGTTGTTCGACTTGGGATGTGGCAGTTTTGGGCATCTATATCTCAGGGCGTGATTGGGTAATGAAGTAAGGTTTGTCTTGTCCGGTATGTTCACATTACCATTCAAAAAAAAACGGCCCAACCGATTTCTCGAGTGGGCCGTCTAGCATATACGATTTTCAATCCCTCGGGTTAGCCGATGGGAGAATAAATCGGTTTATTCAGCCGCAGTTTTTTCTGCGTCTGCAACTTCAGCTTCACCTTCGGCTTCTGCAGCAGCTTCTGCCTCGGCTGAATCAATCGCTTCAGCGATAGCATCAGCATTGGCTTCAGCAACGGCATCGCCATCGATGATACCCGGAACATTGACGCTTTCGTCTTCTGAGCGAACTGAAACAACAACTACAGCATCAACATCAGCGTGCAGGTGCAAAGGAACATCGTAATTACCAATATGGCGAATAGCGCCTTCACCCATGGTAACTTCGGATTTTTCTACCGCATGTCCCAGTTCAGTTAAACGCTCAGCGATTTCGCGCGGACCGATTGAGCCGTACAGTTTGCCTTCTGGGCTGGTGGCTACGATGTATTCAAGAACCACATCAATCATTGCATCGCGACGAGCACTGGCAGCTGCCATTTTCTCGTTGGCGATAAGCATCAGCTCTTCACGCCGGGTTTCAAAATGCTCGACATTGGCTTTAGTGGCTGGTATCGCTTTGCCCTGGGGGACTAGGAAATTGCGACCGAAGCCAGGTTTTACATTTACGCGCTCACCCAGATCACCCAGGTTTGCAACTTTCTCGAGTAAAATTAACTCCATGATAGTCTCCTGTGTGTCTAGTGATTATCGGTATAAGGCAGCAGAGACAGGAAGCGCGCGCGTTTTACCGCGGTTGACAGCTGACGCTGGTATTTGGCCTTGGTACCAGTGATACGGGAAGGAATGATTTTTCCGGATTCGCCAACATACTGTTTTAGTGTGGCAATATCTTTGTAATCAATCTCGGTTACACCGTCTGCAGTGAAACGGCAAAACTTTCTACGACGAAAATAGCGTGACATATCAGTCTCCTTTATTCAGCAGCGGGAGCTTCAGCAGAATCTGCTGCGGCTTCGGTGGTTTCAGCGGGTGCCTCTGCGGCAGGTTTTTCAACCTTCACTTCTTCACTTGCACGGGCAGTAGCACGGGCGGCGGCACGCTGTTCGCGTTCACGCTCGCGGGCTACTTTTTCTTCTTTAACTTTCATCATCAGTGATGCGTCAGTTACTGCATCCTCACGACGAATGGTTAAGTGCCGCAATACCGCATCGTTGAAACGGAAAACACCTTCCAGTTCAGCCAATGTGTCGCTAGTGCATTCAACATTCATCAGCACATAATGTGCTTTGTGCAATTTAACGATAGGGTATGCCAGCTGACGCCGACCCCAGTCTTCCATCCGGTGGACGGTACCTTTGCTGTCTTCGATGATAGCCCGATAGCGATCTATCATCGCCGGGACTTGCTCACTCTGGTCCGGGTGGACCATGAAGCATATTTCGTAATGTCTCATTGTTGTATCCTTTCGGTTTTGTGACCGGATGAACCCACCCGATCTGCAAAGCCCCCCGAGTGAATAACTTAAACCACGGTGGAGCAAGAATCAGCACAGGGGGGTTATAGAACCCATATGCTGAGCCGGATTATTATACAGGGTTTAACCAGAGTTTTGGTATTTTATTATAAGACGAGGAGTACCTAGCGTAGAGTGTGTTAGCCGCAGGCGTAACGCACCGATTGGTGAAATTTAATCAAACAGTACAGGTAACCCAAACCGCCGGTGCGATCGCAAGCTTAACGCACCCTACCCGCAGTTGCCGTTTCCGTTACTTAAATGGTGAAACTTTCTCCGCAGCCACACTCGGCGGCCATATTCGGATTTTTGAAGGCAAAAACTGAATTAATTCCTTCGCGTTTGTAGTCAATTTCAGTATCTTTCAGCAAATCAAGCTGTTCGGTATTGACTACGATTTTAATATCTTGGGAATCAAACAACTGATCATTTGCAGCCGGCGCGCGTTCAAGCCCAACCACATAACCCCAACCCGAACAGCCGGTCTTTTCCACGCCCAGTCGGAAAAAAGCAGAGTCATCATCGAGCCCTTCACGGGCCATAAATGAACGAATTCGGTCCGCGGCAGCGGTGGTTAAGTTAATAGACATGGGGATATGACTCAAATAATAAGATTAAATTCAATTGAAAGGTACTCTAACACGCTGCAGTACATTATTATTAACATCTCAACTACTATTATTTTATCAGGTCACACTAGCATTATGGATCAAAGTTCAGAAAAAATCGCCAGCATCAGTATTAAACAGGCACTTTCAGGCGAAATTGCCGCGGATTCCGACATTTGTTTGCAGGGCTGGGTACGCACCCGGCGCGATTCCAAAGCCGGATTCTCCTTTATTAATTTGCACGACGGTAGCTGCTTTGCACCCATTCAGCTGGTTGCTGATAAAGACCTGCCCAATTACCAGGAAGAAATTCTGCGACTAACCACGGGTTGTTCGCTACGCTGCTACGGCAAACTGGTGGCATCGAGGGGGCGTGGCCAAGCATTTGAAATTCAGGTCGAATCCATTGAAGTCCTGGGTTGGGTAACTGATCCCGACACCTACCCAATACAACCCAAGCAGCATAGTTTTGAGTTTCTTCGAGAAGTCGCCCACCTGCGCCCGCGCACCAACACATTCGGCGCAATGACCCGGGTACGGCATGCAGCCGCTATGGCGATTCATGAATACTTCAGCCAGAATGAATTTAGCTGGATCCATACCCCTATTGTTACCGCATCCGATGCCGAAGGTGCGGGGCAAATGTTCCGGGTAAGTACTCTAGATCAAGTAAACCCTCCCAAAGATGACAAAGGCAATGTAGATTATGCTCAGGACTTCTTTGGCCGCGAAACATTCCTAACAGTATCTGGACAGCTGAATGTAGAAGCCTACTGTATGGCGATGTCGAAAGTTTATACTTTCGGCCCGACTTTTCGTGCTGAAAATTCCAACACCACCCGTCACCTGGCCGAATTCTGGATGGTTGAACCGGAAATCGCCTTTGCCGACCTCAACGACCTGGCAAACCTTGCCGAAGACTTCCTGAAATCTGTCTTCCGCAGTGTGCTCGACCGTTGTCCCGATGACATGGCATTTTTTGCCGAACGCATCGAGCCTGAAGCTATCAACCGCCTGGTGAACTTTATCGAGCAACCTTTCGCCCGGGTGGAATATACCGAAGCTATTGAGATACTTAAAAACGCTAATAAAAAATTCGACTTTCCGGTTGACTGGGGTTTGGATCTGCAAACCGAGCATGAGCGTTACTTGACCGAAGAGCACTTTAAAGGCCCAGTTGTGGTGATGAACTACCCGGATGAGATCAAAGCTTTCTACATGCGCCAGAATGATGATGGCAAAACTGTTGCGGCGATGGATGTACTTGCACCAGGGATTGGTGAAATTATTGGTGGTGCGCAGCGTGAAGAACGCCTAGATATTCTCGAACAGCGCATGGCACACCACGATTTAGATGCTAAAACCTATGACTGGTACCTCGACTTACGCCGCTATGGTACCGTCCCCCATGCTGGCTTTGGGCTGGGTTTTGAGCGCCTGATTCTATATATCACCGGTCTTTCAAACATCCGTGATGTCATCCCCTACCCGCGCACACCGGGGCGGGCAGACTTCTAGTCAGACCTAATATGTAATATTCAGAGCCACTCGTAAATATAGTGGCTATACCGGCGTGTCTGATACAGCTAGACATTTCCAGCTCTACCTCTCAGCAACTAACAGATATCAACCTGCACCATTCTATTTTCCCTGTCCAGATACTCTCCCCTCCGAAAAGTACTTCAGCTTAAAAGCACCGTCCTTTATCAAAAAACTCATGTTATTTCGCAAAAATCCTCAATTAGGAGTTGACATCTCAAATTATTAGCGTATATTTAGACACAAATGGCTAAAGACACAAATGGCTAAAGACACAAATGGCTAAAGACACAAATGGCTAAAGACACAAATGGCTAAAGACACAAATGGCTATAGACATTTAAGGCTAACTAATATAGGATGAGAAATATGTACTGGGTAATTCACTATTCTAATGGCGTTGCGATAACACGGGCAGATAGCCACGAGGCTGCAGAGGACTGGTGTGTTTCACACCTTGGGCACTCAAAGGCGCCCTTCTCGATAACACCCGCCAAAGATGAAGACTTAGAAGAGAGTTCGGCTGCTACGATTTGTATTGACCAGCCTGGCTTTAACGATGATAGGTCCCTTTCTCGCTTTTTAGTTGTTAACGATAAGTTAGCGACAAGGCATTGATAATGGTAGAACAAATTTTTAGGGACAGCTTTCAATAGTAAAAAGCACCTCAGCAGAGAAAATAATTTAAAGTTTCAATGGTGGGTACTACGGGACAAGGATGTCTCATTTACCACCTTGGAAAATACCGGCTACGGATGGCTGGTTGGGACATGACTCCCTTACATGTCCCGCTCCCTAGGCTGTTGCTCATGGAAGAGCGGCAGCTGATTTATTTTGATGAACCCGTTGCGCGGATGTCTGCGGGTTCTGGATGATATTTTAACACTTAGTTAAGAGGCGATAATGTGCCAGAAAGCGAGCGAGTAAATTCTCAGCATCCAAATGTGAGCCGATTCACCTCGGCTATCTACCGTGTCCTGCGGCCTTTAATCCGGTTGATGGTGGGCAATATGACCTACCCGGCATTTATTTCGATGGCGAAAAGTATTTATATTGAAGAAGCCGAACGCAAGTTAAAACAGGATCCAGCGAACAAACGCATTACCAAATCATCATTAGCGCTGTTAACGGGTATAGATACCCGGCAGATTAGCCAGGTGATGAGTGCCCCATACGCTATTAAATTAGATGCACCGGACTTATTACCCGAAGCTTCGGTTCTTGGACAGTGGGCGACAGAATCCACCTATAAAGATAATGCTACTGAAAAACCGATTCAGTTGCCAGTTTACGGTCGTGGTCTAACATTTCAGAATCTGGTCACCCGTGCTGTTGGACGAAATGTAACTGCACAAACGGTTCTCGATCGCCTAGTCAGCACCGGCAATATTGAATACATTGATGAAAATACGGTTCGTCTACTCTCGCCCTTTTATTTCCCGCTTACAGGTGCGAAGTATGAGCTGCTGGATGTGGGTATGACAGCAACTACAAACCTGTTATTAACCGTCGATAATAATATCAGCCACCGTGATGACACCGATCAACGATTCGTTCAACAACAGCGTTGGTCACGTAACATCCCACCCGAAAAACACGAGGCATTTAAAGCACATATAGCCGACTTTATCAACAAACAACTGGATGAGTCGGTTAACGAAATCGTGAAATACGAAGCTCCTGTACAGACGAGCGAGACTATTACTGCCGGTATTGGTATGTATTATTTCGAATACCTGCCTAATTCCGATGAATTCCCTAATGAATTCCCTAATGAATTCCCTAATGAATTCCCTAATGAATTCCCTAATGAATTCCCTAATGAATTCCCTAATGAAAACCCATAGCAACCCCCTTAAGTAAACACTACTGGAAAACTGAAAGGAAGAACCCCCATGAAAAACTTCACAAACATTGAAAGAGACGGCACCGGAATCGAACGCGATGGTACTGGCATTGAACGCGACGGCACCGGCATCGAACGCGATGGTACTGGCATTGAACGCGACGGCACCGGCATCGAACGCGATGGTACTGGAATCCGCAGGCTGTCTTTAGTGACTAGCTTGTGTGCAGCTCTGGCCATGTTTTCCTCAGCCGCTATTGCCGACCCTGCCAACCTGCAAATATCCCGGCACAACGACACTATTACTGTCAGCTGGTTTAATGATGGTGAATTATATGTAGGTCGTGGTGCCGCCTTAGGATCACAAAGCGCCATCGCTCTATCGAAAGTGCCTTTCAACGCACCTTATTTTAATCTGAATGTAGAAGGTGATGGTACTGGTATTGCTGTTGAAGGTGATGGTACTGGTATTGCTGTTGAAGGTGATGGTACTGGTATTGCTGTTGAAGGTGATGGTACTGGTATTGCTGTTGAAGGTGATGGTACTGGTATTGCTGTTGAAGGTGATGGTACTGGTA
>JAKITK010000076.1 GCA_021648125.1 Lysobacterales bacterium | reverse complement strand
AGTCTATGGGTGGGACAGGCGCACACTTCACCGCGCTACGGTATGCGCGCCACTTTGCTTCGGTATTTTCACGAATAGGTGGAACAGCAGCACAATTGTTAAGCACCGGGCAGCAAGGGATGCTGAGAAATCATTGGGGTTCTATTGAGCCAGAACTGCTAGATGATACCGGTATGAGCGTGTGGGCTTATTATGATGCCAGTCGAGGCCTGTTGGGTGATCGGGATTTTCGTAACCTTCATTTTAGTACCGTGGTTGGTCAAAATGACACTACAATTAATTTCCGGCATATAGTCGGGCAAAGTCCGGTTACCAATATTTCATTTTTTGATGCTCTGCAGCAACAATCGGTTAGTCACTTTATTGTTTGGGACCAAAGGGCTCACGGGTCCACAGAAGGCCCTCCTTTGGGGGCAAACTGGTGGCAGCCGTTAGACTCTAATTCTACGCTAGTGCGTAACCAGGCTTTTCCGGCATTCACAAATAGCTCCGCTGATGAAGATCCTGGTGTGCCAGATGGGCAAGGCGGGTTTACGGGTAGTTTGCGCGGTGTTATTAATCGCTATCTAGGTTGGAGTAGTGCAGAACTGGTTGATACACGCGACCAGTTGAGCATTCCAATTAGAGCGGATATAGACACGACGGGAACACCTCCTGAGCCTGGTTTCCCACCACGAGGCAATCAATACTATGGCCCCCTGCCAATTACAGCTACTGTAACTATGCGCCGGATTCAGCAATTTCAGGTGCTGCCAGGAGAAACTATCAGCTGGAACTACAATGGAAATTCCGGGGCAGTATTTGCTAATGCTGATGGTTCAGTGACTATCCCAAACCTAGCTATGATGCCTGCGTACACAGAGTTAAAGTTGTCCAGAGCAATGGATGACCAAATTTTTGTTGATGGGTTTGAGCAACAATGATGTTGCGAAGGCAATGTCTAGAAAGTTCGTATCGTGACCATTCATATGGTAACAATAATGCCGCATTAGCAGCATGTTTGAGTAGGGAGTAAAGTATATGGAAGTTTTTATCCCGAAAGTTTTAAAAAGCAAATTGAGGCAATATTTATTTTGTTGCTTGGTCTTTTTGTTCCCTCATCTTCTATTTGCAGAGGTAATTCCTGCGAATCCAGGCAACTACAAGACGCTGTTAGCCAGCCTTGAGCCTGGTGATACTTTGCAACTGGCTCCAGGCACTTATGTAGGCGGCTTGCCTATTTCAAATCGTCACGGAACTGCCGAGCAACTGATTATTATCAGTGGGCCAGAAACTGGAGAAGCCGCTGTTTTCACAGGAAATGGGAGTCGAAATACCGTCCAATTAGATAATTCTTCCTACCTAACCCTGCGTTACATAACCCTGGATGGTCTTGGTATTCCCTATGTAGATGCGGTAAATAGCCGTGGCCCTACCCATCATATTACCATAGAAAATTTGCTAATCATCAATCATGGCGGAGCATATATCCCTAATACTGACCATCAGTTAACCAATGGCATTGCCAACAGGGGGCCAGCTTGGGACTGGATTGTTCGTAATAATACAATCATTGGCGCAGGCACGGGTATGTATTTCGGTAATTCCACGGGTAGGGACTGGCCTTTTGTTGGCGGATTGATTGAGCACAATCTGGTATTGGATACACTAGGCTACAACATACAGTTCAAGCATATGGTTAGCCGTAATTATGGCAATGGTAACGCTGTGCCTGGCATGCCGACTGAGGATCGTAAAACCATTGTACGGCACAATGTATTTAGCAAGGCTAATAACGCCTCTACTAGCGGTACCTGGGCACGCCCCAACTTGTTGGTGGGCCACTGGCCTTTGACTGGCGATGGCAGTAATGATATATACGAAATTTACGGCAATTTTTTATATGCCAACCCCGCTGAAGCCCTGTTTCAGGGCGAGGGTAATATCGCCATGTATGACAATCTGCTGGTTAATCCTTCAGGTAGCGCATTAAATATCCAGCCACATAATGATAGGCCGCGAAATATCAGGGTGTTCCATAACAGTATCGTTGCCACAGGCACCGGTATCCGGGTAAGCGGCGTTGACCCAGCCCCGGCTTACGATCAGATGGTTTCAGGCAATGCTGTTTTTGCTGCGACTCCCCTTAATCTTGGTGGCACAGTACAGCAAGCGAGTAATATTACTGACACATTTAGTTCGGCAGATAACTATCTTAAAACACCGTTTGGTGACCCAGTTGCGGGTACATTAGATCTTTATCCAGTAACCGGAGGTGCCTTAAGTGGTGCGTTTATTGATAGCACTCTACTACAGGTTTTTAGTGACTGGGATAGGGACTTTAATGGTACCGAGCGCCAACAAGGGTTTCGCGGAGCCTATGTAAATGAAGGAGAAAATCCAGGGTGGCAACTTGCCCTAACAATAAAGCCAGAGGCTTATACTGCGCCCCCAAGCGCCCCGTATATTATTGACGAGCCTGTTTCTGTGGCCGTAACCGAAGGAGAGCCTGCTAATTTTACTGTATTGGCAGGCGGTAATCAGTTGAACTATCAATGGTTCCTTGGTATTGATGAAATCCCAGGAGCAACCGGTTCCAGTTACACCATAGCGCAAGTATTGCCTGCTAATAATGGCGAATTATATCGCTGTAGAGTTCGCAACGATTTGGGCGAGGTTTTTAGTACTAATGCGCAACTGACTGTAGTGGCTGACACCATAGCGCCGTTAATTGATGGTGCTGTGGTGCAAGGCCCAGAGCAAGTAGATATTATCTTTAGTGAAGGGGTGACAACAGCAAGCGCGCAAACGATTGCTAATTATCAAATCAGTGGCGCAATACAAGTGCTGGGTGCGACACTAAATGTTGATAACAAAACTGTGCATTTGCAAACTGATCCGCTGGAGCCAGATACTGTTTACACGCTGACGGTAAGCGATATACAAGATAGATCTGCTGCTACCAATACAATTCTCGCGGGCAGCAGTGTGGATATTGAATTTGTTCCGATTATAAATTTTGACAATGGCCAGTTACCTTTTGCTTGGACTCCCTTGACACCATCTCGGTGGTCAGTGGTTATGGAAGAGGGCAGTAACGCACTGTTCCTTAATGATACAGAGTATTTACCTCTACCTACGGGTCGTCTGGGTGAGCATATAACTTCGCCTGATAGCTACACTGATTTTACCTTTAGCGTTAAAGCCAAAACCAAAGAACTACCAGGCAACCCTAACGCGGATTACGCGCTGGTATTTGCTTATCAAGATGGCGCGAACTATTACTACATGCTGTTTAACGGAACTCAGAGCAATACGCAGCTGTTTAAGGTGGTGGCAGGCGAAAGGGAGTTATTGGAAACAGCAATAACAGGCCGAATAACGGATGCTAACTACCATACTGTAGCAATCAGGCGCGTAGCAGATAGTATTGAGGTCAGCTTTGATAACAGCGTGGCGTTAGAGGTCACGGACAGCACCATCCCTGCAGGCAAACTTGGTTTGGGTTCATTCAATGACTCGGCCTATTTTGATGATATTCGCATTTCAGCTGGGTCTGGAGAAGTGTCCGATTTGATTTTTGCGAATCAATTTGAATTATAAACAGACAAATATGTATAACGAATTGCACAATTCATCTGTTAATTTTAACCTGTGTTTTTTTTAAGAGAATGGATATGAAAAATAGTTCTTATACGAATAAATTGCTTTCAGCAATCTTCCTGATTGTACTTGTATTGGGTACTGCCACTGCGCATGAACAACACCCAAATATATTTATAAATAGTGAAGAGCTGGATGCTGTAAAAGCAAAAGTAGCGGCTAATGCAGAACCATGGAAAAGCGCCCATAACCAAATGATAGCTCAGGCTGATATAGCAAAAAACCTTCCCAACCAAAGTGTTACTTTTGGCGGACCAAGCAATTGTAATGTGCCGGTTAATGTTTTTTGCACGGACCCATTTTATGCGGAGAATCCAGATTTGTTTGATAGCATCAGCGCGCGCGCAGTTGGGGCTGCCGTGCGGGATCTGGGTATGGCTTATGCTTTTACTGGTAATGACACTTATGCTATTGAACTTGTCCGGTTAGCGCGTGTATGGGCCATTAACCCAGAAACTGCTATACAGGCATATTTTGTCAACAACCAAGCCAGAATTAGTCTGATGTCATGGACGACTGGGTTCATCTATGGTTTAGATCTGGCCTGGAACTACCCTGGGTGGACTGCTAATGATAGAGCTACACTTAAAGCATGGGTACACACTCTGGGAGGAAAAGTAAGGGACTTTGGCACGGTGCCAAATAACTTTGAGAACTGGCGCAATGCATTTTTGAGCATGGCCGGGGCATTTACTGGTGACCAGGCATATTTAGATACCTCATTCGAAAATTTCCGCATAGCTGTTGGTAATCAAATCAAGGGCTCTGGCGCCCAGTTTCCTGGGTATATGGGTCAAGAAGCCAGGCGCAATCAAAACTGGGGTGGACTCGGCTATTCGCTGTATGCGATACATGCTATGACCATAAGCGCAGAAGTGGCTCGTCATCACGGCGTAAATTTATACGATTATGAAGATAGTGGCCAAGAAGCTGGTGCTGGGTTACGCCTGGCGATGAATTACATTGCTCCTTATCTGGTGAATCAATCTGCCTGGGCTCCTGATACTGGCAGGGACAGGTTCCACCAACGGTCAGGCCCAAATCCGCTCACGGCATCGGCTGGGATGGGTGTCTACGAATTAGCCCATTCGGTTTGGGGTGAAGATGGTGATACCACCTACCTGGATGTGATTGATTTCTGGGAGCGACCCATGGGTATGAACGACTGGTCTTTTGGTGTTATTACGCTGACACACGCCAACCGTTTTTTGTTGGGTTTTGAACCTACCCCTCCAACCATTATCACTCAGCCAGTTTCTCAAAGCGCCGCTGAGGGTTCAGCGGTGACCTTCAATGTGGTGGCTAGTGGTAGCGCTACTTTAGCGTATCAATGGTATCGTGACGGTGACCCAATTGGAGGTGCCAGCAGCGCCAGTTATACACTTGACCCGGTTTTAGCGGCTTATAATGGAGCCGAATATCACAGCGTAGTCAGCAATGAATTAGGCGATGTCACTTCTAGTATTGCCGAGCTTACAGTAGTGGTGGATACCACGGCACCTTTAATTGAAAGCGCTGTGGTAGTAAGCCCAACACAAGTAGATATTCGTTTTAGTGAAGCGGTAACGCCAGTAAGCGCGCAGATGCCAGCTAACTATCAATTCAGTGGTGGTATAGGAGTTTTGGCAGCTACATTAAGCGCTGATAATAAAACTGTGCAGTTACAGACTGCCAATCTGGTAGTCGATACTGTGTATACAGTAACCATAAGCAATATTAAGGATACCTCAGCGGCAGCCAATGAGATTGCCCCAGGCAGTACTGTAGATGTTGTGTATACACCGGTGATGAACTTTGATAATGGCCAGTGGCCTCTGGACTGGATTCCCCTTAATCAATCCAGGTGGAAGGTAGAGGCCGACAACGGTAACAATGCTTTGTTCTTATATAAATCCGATTACGGTCCTTTATCCGGAGATCGTTTAGGGGAATATATACGCTCGCCTGACAGCTACGACGACTTCTTGTTCCAGGCGCAGATAAGAACCAACGAAGGGGCAGGTAACCCCAATGCTGATTACGCCATGGTGTTTGGTTGGGTGGATGAAGAGAACTATTACTACATGATGTTTAATCGCAACCAAAGCAATACTGTTTTGTTTAGGGTTGTTGCCGGGGAAAGGCGGCAACTGGCCGCCGCTACCGCTAACTGGTTATCTGATGATGAATACCATCTAGTTGAAGTACGGCGGACAGGAAATAATATCGAAGTCCGGTTTGATGGCAACCCGGTCCTTGATGTAATGGACGCAACCTTCCTTAACGGTAAGCTTGGTTTGGGTTCATTTAATGATTCGGCCTATTTTGATGATATTCGCATTTCAGCTGGGTCCGGAGAAGTGTCCGATTTGGTTTTCGCGGATGAATTTGAGTAATGCGAATAAGTATATTAAGTGTCATTCTAGTTCTAATAAAGACACTCAGTTTTAGCAAAACTAGCTTAAAGTTAGTGTAGGAAATCCTAATGAAGAAATTGAAAAATATAATTCTTACAAGGCTACGTGTTCTTGGCTTAGTGTTAATTATGGTGCCCTTTCTTGGGTTTGCCAGTGTTTTGAGCGATCTAGCTGCCACAGTTCAGCCGGGAGAATTTGTTGAACTGCAAATTGGTGGATCGGTATCGACTTGTCAGGCGATGATTCCGCCATGGCCCATCATTTATGAACGAGATGAGAACGGTAATTTTAAGTTAGACGAGGACGGTAACAAGATACTGATACCGAGACCAGACCAAATGCGTAATATTCTTGAGTTTACCGATGAGGCGCATTGGGATTCAGTAAACCAAGAAATTTACATACTCGGCACGCGCAGAGCTTACAAGCCGTGGGATCAAGGTTTTGTAAAATATTCAGAAGCAACCAATAGTTGGACAATTTTAAACTTGCCACCGTTCGGTCTTGGTGCTCATGGTTATGACAATGGTGCTATTGATGTCGCTCGCGGAACCCTCTACTGGTCGCGAGTCGCACAAGCCTCTAATGTGTGGTCAATGAGATTTGATACCGGGCAATGGACACGCTTACCTGATGCACCTATTTCAGCCGGAGAACAAAGCTCACTGGATTACTTTCCAGATATCGACAGGTTGGTGATTTTTGATGCCCGCCGAGACCAGGCTTCCATTTACTCCTTGTATAACGCAGATACCAATCAATGGGATCCGCCTGTCAGCTTGGCCGAACCCTTTGGTGAGATTTCTCACTTCAGTGAATACAGCCCAAACCATGGCATCATGTTCTTCGGAGGGGGTTATAACCATGCAGATACAACACCTAATGTTGATGAGTCACGACGCTTCTATATGCTTGATGCAGCTCAAGTGGTGCGAAGGTTAGCAGACGCACCAACTAAGCTTGGACAATTTGGAGCGGGGCCAATTCAGACTATAGATCCGAGTACAGGTAATCTCGTAGTATTTCAAGGTGAACCAAACCCAGACTCAGGCGCTACCTGCCCTGGCCCAGGCCCACTTCCAATATGGGAATATAGTCTTGCAACCGACACTTGGGCGCAGACAGGCACACAGACTCTTACCCGGTTATGGTGCGCGCTGGATTCAGTAGCGGTACCGCTGCCTGAATATGGTGTTAATTTTATCGTTTCAGTCAAAAGTGAGACAAATTGTAAAGTCTATTTATATAGACATTCACCAGCAGAACCCGCGGTACCTACCCCTCCAAGCATAACCACTCAGCCAGTTTCTCAAAGCGCCGCTGAGGGTTCAGCGGTGACCTTCAATGTGGTGGCTAGTGGTAGCGCTACTTTAGCGTATCAATGGTATCGTGACGGTGACCCAATTGGAGGTGCCAGCAGCGCCAGTTATACACTTGACCCGGTTTTAGCGGCTTATAATGGAGCCGAATATCACAGCGTAGTCAGCAATGAATTAGGCGATGTCACTTCTAGTATTGCCGAGCTTACAGTAGTGGTGGATACCACGGCACCTTTAATTGAAAGCGCTGTGGTAGTAAGCCCAACACAAGTAGATATTCGTTTTAGTGAAGCGGTAACGCCAGTAAGCGCGCAGATGCCAGCTAACTATCAATTCAGTGGTGGTATAGGAGTTTTGGCAGCTACATTAAGCGCTGATAATAAAACTGTGCAGTTACAGACTGCCAATCTGGTAGTCGATACTGTGTATACAGTAACCATAAGCAATATTAAGGATACCTCAGCGGCAGCCAATGAGATTGCCCCAGGCAGTACTGTAGATGTTGTGTATACACCGGTGATGAACTTTGATAATGGCCAGTGGCCTCTGGACTGGATTCCCCTTAATCAATCCAGGTGGAAGGTAGAGGCCGACAACGGTAACAATGCTTTGTTCTTATATAAATCCGATTACGGTCCTTTATCCGGAGATCGTTTAGGGGAATATATACGCTCGCCTGACAGCTACGACGACTTCTTGTTCCAGGCGCAGATAAGAACCAACGAAGGGGCAGGTAACCCCAATGCTGATTACGCCATGGTGTTTGGTTGGGTGGATGAAGAGAACTATTACTACATGATGTTTAATCGCAACCAAAGCAATACTGTTTTGTTTAGGGTTGTTGCCGGGGAAAGGCGGCAACTGGCCGCCGCTACCGCTAACTGGTTATCTGATGATGAATACCATCTAGTTGAAGTACGGCGGACAGGAAATAATATCGAAGTCCGGTTTGATGGCAACCCGGTCCTTGATGTAATGGACGCAACCTTCCTTAACGGTAAGCTTGGTTTGGGTTCATTTAATGATTCGGCCTATTTTGATGATATTCGTATTAGCAACGGTGCTAGCACAATAACTGATTTGATTTTTTTCGATTCTTTTGAGTAAAGTGTTTTTAACATTATATTTTTATGGCATAACCTTCCAACCTATTAAGAAAAAATAATATGAAAACTAGAATTGAAAACATGAAAAGGCACTTCTTTCTTCTCGCGGTTAGCGTATTATTTATGGTCAGTAATACTGATGCATATTCAAGCAATAAGATAACAGACCCTATAGTTCCTGAACAGATATACCCTTCCACTTCAACTGCATGGGTTATTCCTGGGTATCATGATGAGAGTTATGACTCTATGGGCTACCCGATTTCTACTAAAGAAGAATTAATTGACTGGGAGCTAAATCATGCTGATATAGCGTTTGGCGCAAATTATGATAAACCAGTAGCCAATGAAATAGTCAATCTTGGTTATATGTATACCCAAAAGATTGATTTTTCACCTAGTTCAGTGGGCTTTGGTTTACAAGCACATGCAAAAAGCGTTAATGATAACTATGAAGACTACTTCCTTCATTTCTCTGAAGATACTCCTATTCAGATTTTGGATTCTCAAGATTCTGCACTTACACCATTGAATAGGCGCCCGTGGCTTGCTGGGTGGACATCGAGGGAAGATCACACAGGCTTTGTTATCTGGCAAAACCCTCCTTACCAAATTCGGCCATTTAAGGATTCAGACAATGGCGGCTGCCTTTTTGTTTATATGCCAGAGAAATTTGATCAAGTCGAATTTGTTTTAGCAGAAGTAGCTACAACAGGCCGTATTGAAGTTCGCTACCCTGCTAGTATTGATATCACTACGGGTGTTGTTAACCAGTGGGGCACCATTGAGTCTAATATAGTGGATGGCACTAATGGGTTGCGAGTTTCAGGCTCAGTAAGTTGGCAGCCTCCAAATGATTGGATAAAAGCAGCGACTTATGATCCCAACAGTGGAACCGGTCAATATTTTGGTAATACACCCATCGAATTAGGCCATAAGTTTTATGTAATAAAAATTTGCCGTGTGGAAGAGGATATTAATGACCAGCCGGTTGTTCAAGACCTTATGACCAAAGATTTTATGCCAACTATAGGCGAGCTGAAACGCCTAATCCGGGGGTGGGATCCAGCGAATGACTTAAATGGGGATGGATATGTCGACAACACTGAGTTTAATAACTTGGTCAACTCTACAGCTACTGCACGCTTTCGTTATGAATCAAGAGTGACTCCATTGGGAGATATGTGGAGTCAAAGATCCAATTTTCAAAGGCCAAACTTTCTTAACTCTGCATATCGCGATGCAATAGTTCAAGTTACAAAACAACAGTGGCTGGATAATGGCTTAGCCGGGGCATATAACGACGATGTATTTAAACTCGGGAATATCAATACTATTGGAATTGGAGGCGAAGTTGCAGAGTACGGCATAAACTTTAACGACCCCATTTTTGAAGAACAATACCAAGATGCTTATCTTGACACCATTAGTGCTATAAAAGTCGAGACTCAAAGTCCATGGGTAGGGGCAAACACCTCAGCGGAAAACCTTTTCTATCCACAGAACAATAGAGCGAGGTATGCAGATGTATTTGATGTTTTCCTGCGTGAAGATTATATTCGCCCAGGCATGGGGCTGGATGGGTATTTCGGTATAGCAAAAATGTGGGAAAATTTTGCTTTGGCCTACAGTGGTAAAAAATCCCTAATTATGGCCCACGCAGGCTGGACAGGTTCCATTCCATATGTGAACAGCAAAGAGGAATGGGAAGCGAGAATTGCCACAGGCCTAGCCATGTACTATCTTCTAAACATCCCAGGAAGAACTTCTTATAGCAGTTGGAATAGTAGCTTTAATTATGGTTCTGGCAATACTGTAGAGGGCAATTATTATAAAGCTGGGATACCCAAAAATATCGCTTATCAACCATCTTTTATGCTGGCCGTTGATATTGGGCAACCAACACAGAGTATTCAGGAATGGTCGGCTGAAACTGTACAGCCTTTGAGATACACAGCAAAAACAGCATTGGATGATTACGCCATCATAGGAGATAGTACTCAATCTGAGTTAACCCATGATGAAATAGCTACATTCGGCCAGGTGGGCGTTATACCTGTGATTCCCTCAAATATTTATCTGGCTTGGCAATCGGTTGATACAATCACTATTGGTGGTGTTGAGCATCCAAAGCAAATGATTATTGCTCGTGATTATAGCAATGGCCTTGTGTTGTACCACACTGATTTTTTTGGTGGTAATGCTGATTTTATGAGTGTTAGCCATGAGCTGACTTTGCCAGCTGGCTATCATCGCCTAAATTATGACGGAACGCTTCAAGCCCAAGCGGCTACTGTTAGTCTAACCGGGTATGAAGGTGTCGTTTTAGTTAAGTCTCTACCAGCGAGCATCCTTAGACACCCATTATCGCAAACCATAGATAAAGGTTCAGCAGTAACGTTTTCTGTGCTAGCGACAGGTAGTCCAGTAGTGAGTTATCAGTGGCTTAGGGATGATGTACCAATTCCCGGGGCAACCAGCTCAAATTACTCAATCACAGCAGTATCTGTTATTGATGACGGCATAATATTCCGTTGTAAAGTTACCAATAACTTGGGCACTGAAACCAGTGACGGTGCAGTTTTAACCGTTAACTTTGTTTCTGATTTGATTTTTACTGATGGTTTTCAATAAACATGTGTATATAAATGTTGTCCAGCTAGCTAAAGTGATACATTAAACGACCTAATTTTTAGAAATGATTTTGAGGAATAGTAAATGAAAAAATTAACACAGATAATGATAATACTTGGTATATGTAATTATGCATCTGCTAATAGTGATGGACAATTTGGCAGTCAACAAATAATCAACAGCAATGCAAGTGAGGCAAATACTGTGTTGGCTGTAGATATTGATGGAGATGGTGATCTGGATGCTATATCCGCTTCTTCTGGCGATAATACGATTGCCTGGTACTCGAACCTTGATGGTGAAGGCTTCTTTGGTACACCACGTAAGATCACCACCAGCGCCAACGAGGTAGTCGACATATTCGTGGCGGATATTGACGGTGATGGTGATTTGGATGTGGTTGCTGCAACCCGCGGCGATGACAGAATTGCCTGGTATGAGAATTTATATAATGAGAGTGGTGGTAACTTTAGTAACTTTGGCCCAGCACAAACCATTAGTACGGCACTTGATTATGTCGATTCCGTATATGCAGCAGACATAGATGGTGACGGTGATCTGGATGTACTGTCCTCCTCTAATGGTAATCAGAGGCACAAGGTTGCATGGTATGAGAATACCAACGGGCTGGGAAGTTTTGGCGGTCAACAAAACTTAATACCTAGCAATCGTAGAGGAGCTTTTTCTGTAAAGGCAGGGGATTTGGACGGGGATGGCGATTTGGATATTATTTATGGAACAATAGACCAAGTGATGTGGTTAAGAAATACCAACGGTGAAGGAGCTTTCAGCTCTCGTATTACCCTTGCTGCAGATATCTTTGGTTCAAAAGACATACATTTAGCGGATATAGATAACGACGGTAATCTGGATGTGCTTTTCTCTTCAACCTGGATTTCGGGTGATCGTATCAGCGTAACTTGGTATAAAAATACTGGAAATGGAGATTTTATAGCACAAACCCCGATTGATAATACCGATATAAGAGGGGCGTGGTCTGTTTACCCTGCTGACTTAGATAAAGATGGAGACTTGGATGTAGTTGCTGCTTCATTCAGTGATGATACCGTTGTCTGGTATGAGAATATTGACGGGCAAAGCACTTTTGGTTCTATGCAAATCATATCTGAAAATACATTAGAAGCCAGATCAGTTTACGCAGCTGATATTGATGGCGATGGAGATAATGATGTTCTTTCTGCTTCAAGCGGAGATAATAAAATTGCATGGTACAAAAACAATAATGTTGTGATTGATTTAATTTTCTCGAATGCATTTGAATAAACGAAAGAGAATGGAAAATTCACTAAGGACAATTCTATGCTAAATAAATACTGTAAAAATAAATCAGTTAAGTTCTTTAGGCTATATTTTATTTGCCTGACCATATCTTTTCTATTTTCTCAGCTGGTGATAGCAAACCCTCATCCTAATATGTTTCTAAGCCAAGCGGAAATTGATGCGATAAAAGTTAAAGTAAATCTTGGCGAGGATCCATGGTTAGAAGCCTACGATAAAGTTATCGAGAGGGCTGACAATATTTTAGAT